>CANDHX010000113.1 GCA_947384645.1 uncultured Mycoplasmatota bacterium
CATTAGCAGTGTTTAAATCGTCCTTTAATGCTTCCATAAATTTTTCGTTGTAGTCTTTGAAGGCTGCATCTTGGAAATCACCTTCTGTTTTAATCATCGAAATTCTATTTAGGAGTTTTGTGTAAGCATTTTGGCTCATTTCAAGCGATTCAAAGGAGAACTCTAATATTTTTCTATAGTGACTGTTTAAGCACATATATCGGTATGCCAGAGGATTGTAGCCCTCTTCTTCGAGAACGGATACAGTTAAGATGTTGCCTTTGCTCTTGCTCATTTTGGCATCTTTGACGTTTAAATGTTCTCCATGTACCCAGTAGTTACACCATTTGTGACCTAGATAACTTTCGGATTGGGCGATTTCGTTCGTGTGGTGAGGGAATATATTGTCTACTCCTCCACAATGTATATCTAGGTATTCTCCTAAGTATTTAATCGAAATTCCTGTACATTCGATGTGCCAGCCAGGGTAACCGTTACCAAATGGGCTGAGCCACTTCAATTCTTGGTCTTGGAATTTACTTTTAGTGAACCAAAGTACGAAGTCTCCTTGATTTTTTTTGCCGCCATCTTCTTCGACGCCTTCTCTCACACCCACTACCATATCGTCTATTTTGTGGTTGGTCAATTGGTAATAATCGTTGAGTTTTGTTATGTCGAAGTAGACGTTTCCATTCGATTTATATGCATAACCTTTTTCTAATAAAACTTTTATAATTTCTATATAAAAATTTACGTTATCCGTAGCTTTGCTTACGACATCTGGTTTTCTAATATTAAGTTTTTGGCAATCTTTAAAGAAGGCGTCTGTATAGAATTCGGCGATTTCTAAAACCGATTTTTTTTCTTTGATAGCACTGTCGACCATTTTATCAGTACCAGAGTCCGAGTCACTCGTCAAATGTCCGACATCGGTGATGTTCATTACTCTTTGAACGTAATATCCGACATATTTAAGTGATTTTTCTAAAATGTCTTCCATGATGTATGTTCGCAAGTTTCCTATATGGGCATAATGATAAACTGTAGGACCACAAGTATACATTTTTACTACCTCAGGTGTATTAGGTATGAATTCTTCAATTTTGTGAGTTAATGTATTATATAATTTCATAAAAAAGTCCCTCCTATTTAATTTTATCATAGAAGGGATTGTTTTTACTACACTTTTGTAAGCAGTTTTGTTATTTTATATTTATTTATTTCTTTTTGGATACCTCTAATTCCCTCTAGTTCTATTTTGGCATTTTTAATTATTTCGTCTATTTCTTTTTTGCTAAAAGTTGTGTCCTTAACACTAGCCTTTATGTATTTTTCGGCAGCTTTTTTGTCTATAGGAGACATTTTTATAGTTTTATTTATATAGTTCTTTAGGAGATTATCTCGTTTTAGAGAGGTATCTTTATCGCCATTTTTAAAACCTATGTTATTTTGCTCTTCAGTTTTAGTCGTCATTATTATGGTAGTATTTTCGAAGTGGATGAGTTCTCCTTTGCCATTTCTTATCACTCCGTTTTCTAATATCTCTTTAAATATATTTTGAACTTTTATAGATGACTTATCGAAGTTGTCGAGCAGTATTAATGAATACGGATGATCTTTTATAGTGTTAAATAAGCATTCATCTTCATAGCCTATGTATCCTTGAGTTGTTCCTAGCAATTTGTTTGTAATGCCTTCGCTAGATAATTCGTTCATATCGAGTCTCAAGTAATGGTTTTTTCCAAAGAGATTTTCGGCTATTTCATTGCTTAAAAAAGTCTTGCCAACTCCGCTTGATCCTTCTAATAAAACGGTTAAAGGGGAACTAATTTCAAATGCATATTTTTCTTTTAGAGCTTCACAAATCGAATCGATTGCTCGGTCTTGCCCAATAATTTTCTTTTTTAAAGTGCCGGGAAGAGATATAATTTTTTCTTGAAATATATCCATAATGGGCATATTTGCTCGCAGTTCTACTACTTTTAAAATGTCCTTATCTGTAATGGGAAGTTTATTTTTATTTTTTTCGATGTCCTTTATTTTGAGTTCTATTTTTAATGCTTCGCCATATTTTTTTTCTTGAAGAAATTCATTTTTTTGTTCGTTCAATTTTGTGAGCAAATTTTTTTGGTTGGGTCTCGTCAATTGAACGTGAGCACAGACTGAGTCGAGGATGTCAATAGATTTGTCGGGATTAAATCTGTTATGGATGTATTTTTCTGTATATTTTAAAATCGTTTTGATGTTTTCGTCTGTTATTTGTACTTCGTGGTGTTTTTCGTAGTTCGACTTTATTTTCTTAAGGATAAATTCGGTGTCTTCTAGCGACGGTTCCTCGATGTTTATAATTTGAAATCTTCTTTCTAGTGCTTTGTCTTTGTATATCGTCATTTTGTATTCTCGAAGAGTTGTCGCCCCAATTACTTTGAGAGAACCTCGTGCTAGATAGGGTTTTAGAATATTAGCCGCATCGACTGCTCCTTCGGCACCGCCACAGTTAACTAACGTGTGGATTTCGTCTATAAACAATATTACATTTTGCTCTTTTATGGTTGCTTTTATAATTTTATTTAATCTATCTTCGAATTCTCCCCTGTATCTCGTGCCCGAAATTAGGCTACCCGTATCTATTTCTATTATTTTAGAATTGAGGAGTTTGTCTGGGACGTTTCCTTCGACAATTCTGCGAGCTAATTCCTCTACTATTGCTGTTTTTCCGACACCTGCTTCACCTAATAGAAGAGGATTGTTTTTGTTTTTGCGGAGCAGAATTTCTATTAAGTCATCTAGTTCTTTGTCCCTTTTATAGATGTGCTCATCCATGGAAGGATTAATAGGTTTTCCAATTTCGTAAAGAATAGAATTTTTAGTTTTTGGATTATTCGTGTTTTTAACTAAATCATTATAGATACTTTCTATGTTTATATCCATGTTTATTAAAATTCGAATTCCAACACCCTCTCCTTCTTCTAGCATGCCTATTAAGAGATGTTCAGGTTTTACTAATCCTCCATTGTTTTCTTTTGCTTCTTCTATTGCATCGGAGATTATCCTTTTCAGAAGTGGGGTATAAAGTGCTATTTCACTTTTTTTGTGAGACGTTCCGACGATTTCAATTAATTCTTCTTTGAAATTTTCATAGGTCAAATCGTAATTTTCCAGGAGTTCTTTTAAAGATTCACTTATTTTTAAAATTCCTAATAGCATGTGTTCGCTTCCCACATATGGATGATTTAAATCGTACATTTCGTTTTCTGCTTCTTTTAATATTTTTTTAACTTCTAAATTAAAATTATCTTTCATGATATTTGTCCTTTCTTTTATAATTTTATTAGAAGTGTTGCGAAAAATAAGTCTTATTTTGTAGGGTGGGAGAATAATATTATATTGAGGTGAAATTTTATGAATGGTACATACTATCAAAACCCCACTTTTCCTTTAGGTAATGGGGAAAATCAGATGATGAATAACTATACGTCAAATATAGTGCCAATTGAAGGTGCTTCTATAAATGCTCCTGTCAACGAGCAAGAAAATCTTCCAAATTTGCCTATGGAGCAAAGTTATATCGAAAATATTTTAAGGTTAAATAAAGGTAAAAAAGCAAAAGCGTATGTTTCATTTCCGGACTCTTTAAATTGGAAGGATAAAATATTCGACGGTCGAATAGAGCAAGCAGGAAGAGACCACTTAGTTATGAGTGCAGATGACGGTAGGTGGTTTTTAATACCGATGATTTATTTAGACTATGTAGAGTTTAATGAAAAAATAGTATATAGACCTAGTGAACTTATGAACTAAAAAAGGCCATTTTTTGTAAATGGTCTTTTATTTTAGGTTCAATACATACTTTTTATTTCTTATCATTATAATCAAATCTACAGATTTTGCTTTAGTCGCATTTTCGTCTATTTGAAGTATGTATTTATCGGTTATAGAACGTGGTGTAGCATTTATTACAGGAGCAATCTTGTCATCATATCTTATTTGGACAAAGGCGTCGAAGAACGATAGCCCCGATTTCAGATTTTGAGCGAATGTCGAGCTGTTGTCCATTTTTAGTGTTCCACTTAAAACCAAGAGCTTTTTTGCTTTTCCAACATCTGCTGTTACTACATCTGTCATATCAGTACAACTCTGTCTAATGCACGCTTCGTATTTGTATGTATATTTGTTCGAAAATTCGTAGGATTCTATCAAAAGTGAGGTGTTATTTAAAATCGATTCATACATAGTTATCGGTTGTCCTACTTTGTAAGTTCCTACTATATCTTTTTCATAGTACATGAGAGGTTTTAGGGCAATCTGTTTATATTTGGCATTCATCGTGCCAGCTTTGTACTCGATTTCATCAGTAACACGCATCGTATATTTTTTGGCTACATCTTGTTTATCTATTTCGTATACCAATATATAATTGTACGTTTTTCCACTTTCGATTTTTTCTTTTGTGTATCCAGCTCCAAAATCGACAAAATAGTTGTTTCTTGTGATAGTAGGTTTGACTTTGCCAGATTTTGTAATAAGTTCGTAATTTGAAAGATTTAAAAC
>CANDHX010000114.1 GCA_947384645.1 uncultured Mycoplasmatota bacterium
TTTGTAGACTATATTTCAAAACCTTTTAATAGAGAGCAGATTAAAGAAAAACTAGATTATATTTTTAGATAATTACTTGCAATATGATTTTTACTGTGATAGGATAAAACGCATACAGAAGCTCACTATGCCTTGAAAAGTGAACGTTAAATGTTATATAATAAAGATATGAAACGAAAGAAGGAATCTACAATGGAAAAAAATGTACACACTATAAACGTTAAAATCGAAGGAGAGGAATGGACGAGTGCCTTAGACAAGACATTTAGGGAAAAAAATGCCCAAGCGAATATTCCAGGATTTAGAAAAGGTAAAGCTCCTAAAGAAGTATTTTTAAAGAATTTTGGAATCGAATCTCTCTATATGGATTCAATCGATGCCGTATTGCCAAGTGCTTATAAAAAAGCTTTGGATGATAAGAAAATTACGCCTGCTTGTGAGCCAAAGGTCGACGTTAAAAATGTCGATAAGGATAAAATCGAATTCGAGTTTACGGTTATTTCTAAGCCAGAAGTCAAGATTTCTAGTTATAAAAATTTAGGCGTTAAAAAAGAAGAACCTAAAGTTACAAAAAAAGAAATCGAAGAAGAATTAGAGCACATGAGAAGCAGATTTGCCGAAATCGTCGAGAAAGAAAAAGGTTCTGTTAGCAAAGGCGACGTTGCAGTTATAGATTTTGAGGGTTTTGTCGACGATGTTGCATTCGATGGTGGAAAAGGTGAAGATTATCCACTTGATATCGGTTCTGGCACATTTATACCGGGATTTGAAGACCAATTGATAGGTGCTAAAAAAGGCGACAAAAAAGAAGTCAAAGTTAAATTCCCAGATGACTATGTAGAAAATTTAAAGGGAAAAGATGCCGTATTTAAAGTTACTGTAAAAGAGGTTAGAAGTAGAATACTACCTGAATTGAACGAAGAGTTCTATAAAGATTTGGGATACGACGATGTAAAAACTAAAGAGGAATTAGAGAAGAAAATCGAAGAACATTTGCTAGAACATAAAAAAGAAGATGCCGAGAATAAGTATATTGATGCTTTAATCGAAGCAGGTATTAGTAAGATGAGCGTCGAGGTTAACGATGAGATAGTTGAAGAAGAGTTAAATCGCATGATAAACGACTTGAGTCAACGTTTGGAAATGCAAGGAATTCCACTCGACAGTTATTTACAATTTACAGGTTCTAGTATGGACGATTTCAAAGAGAAATCTCGTCCTGAAGCTTTAAAGAGAATAAAGTCTAGATATCTATTGGATGAAATTATTTCTAAAGAGAAACTAGAAGCTTCTTTAGAAGAGGCCGAAGCACATGCAGAAGAGCAAGCTTCTAAGTACGGATGCTCTAAAGAAGAAATAATTGAAATGTATGGCGGTATGGAAGTAGTTAAATACGACTTGTTAATTCATAAGGCTATCGAAATTTTAGAAAAATAATGTATTTTAAATGGAAGTGAATTTATAGTTTCACTTCTTTTTTTAAGCATTTTAAAACTTCACGAATTGTGAAGCACTTCTTTCTTTTTGGGTTTTCTAAAAATATTGCTCGTTGGAAGAGGCCTTTGTTCGTCAGTTCGTCCTATTAAGTAGTCGATTGATGTACCATATAAATCGGCTAAAACACATATTTTTTCGAGGGGAATGACATTTATTCCCAGTTCATATTTGCTATATTGTTGTTGTTTTATCTTTAGTATTTTGGCTACTTCTTTCTGACTATAATCTCTATCTTCTCTTATTTCTCTTAATCTTTCTATGTTCATATTACTACACTTAGGGTTATTTTCTCATACAACTTGTGATTGTAATTACAAATTACAACTCATAGTTGTATAATTTATTTAAATACAACCGTACGTTGTAACGAAGGAGAATTGAAATGTTTAATCCATTAAAAAATAAATTATTAACAGTTATTGTAAGTTTAGCTATTATTATTTTAGTAGGCATTTTAGGAACATATGCATATTTCATCATCAATGTAAACAATGATGATAGGCAAGAAGCTCAGTTTGATATTGGGACTATGAAGCTAACATTTGCCGATGGGAACCCAACTATTAATCAAAATATAATGTTAGGAGAATCTGTAACAAAGAAATTTACTTTGGATAATACAGGAGACTTAGATGCTACTGTTAGCATAGATTGGTTAGATTTAGTAAATACCTACATAGAAGGAAGTCTAACATATATATTAGAACAATCAGAAACTGAAGGTTCAGGATACACAGAGATAATAGGAAAGACGAATGTGCCAGTAACGAGTACAGCATTCACAACTACACTAATACCAGACATAACAATCCCTATAGAAAAGAAATACTATTATAATTTAATAATAACATTCAACGATTTAGCAGATGTCGACCAAGAAACTGATAGAAATGCGAGTCTTTCTACAAAGTTTACTGTAAGCCAACCCTCTACTTCAAGAACATACGATTTGATAATAGATCCAAATGGAGGAACATTAGATGGCTCAAACACAGTAAAAACTTTAACAAAGAAGAATGGTGATACAGAAACTATAGGGGCACCTACTAAAATAGGAGTAACATTTCAAGGGTGGAAAGTAGCAGGCTATGGAAGTATAGTAGATGATAATACTTTAACAATGGGAAAATCCAACACAAAAATAGTAGCTGAATATGGCGAGTTCGATCCAAGAGAAGCGATAGTTGCAATAGAAAATAAAAGAACTTCTAAAGGAGTAAACACTGCTAGTGTAGATTTTGCTCAAAAAGCTGTGACAAATGAAGGAGTATTTGCATTAGAAGATGACTATGGAACTTCATATTTCTATAGGGGAGCAGTAACAAACAACTATGTAAAATTTGCAAACTTTTATTGGAGGATTATAAGAGTAAATGGAGACGGAAGTGTGCGAATCCGTTATGATGGGACAAAAGCATATGCGAATGGAAAAAGTACTATAGATAGATATACACATACCAAACAAAAATATAACAATTCTTTAAGTGACTCAAAATACGTTGGCTGGATGTATGGGCCTGCTGGTACCGCATACAGTACATCAAAAGGACAGGCCCAACAAATACGACCAATTCAGAAATAAAGAAAGCAGTAGACGCTTGGTATAAGACGAATATAAAAGATACAGGGTACAGTAATGCAGTAGCTGATTCGATTTTTTGTAATGATAGAAGTATACCTGGAAAAACATTAACCCAACTAAGTGGTGATACTGCATTAGGATACGGGGCAAATAGAACGGGATACGGAGCTACATCGAGAGTAGGGGGACCATGGAAGACAGACAAGACAAACCCAATCATCCAATGCCCACAAAAAAATGATGCATTCACAGTAAGTGATATAGAATTAGGAAATGGAGCACTTATTTACCCAGTAGGACTTATAACAGCAGATGAAATAATAACAGCAGGTGGGAAATTTGATTCTAGTAATATTTTCTTTTATCTCTATAACCCATATCCAAATGCATTAAGTTGGACTATGACTCCATGTTATTCCGGTGATTCAAACATGTTTATACTTAATTTCCAAGAATCTCTTCATGTCGAACATACTATCTTTACTCAGCCTCTATCACCTGTCATAAATCTTACTCCAGAATATTTTAAAAATCTAGTAGGAACAGGAACAATGACTGACCCTTTTAGAGCTGGAAGCATAGAACCATAAAAAAATAACTTAATTGTTGTTTTTTTTCTTTTATATGATATCATTTTAAATAGAAAGTAGTGAGATTAAAATGAAAAAGATATTTAACAGCAAAAGCTTTTTACTTCTATTCTTTCTTGCATTGTTCGGTTTTTCAGTCGGATTATTCAATAATTATGCTGAGATGTGGATGGAAGTAAACGGATTATCTCTAATAGCATCAGTTCAGTTCTAAGTATATCTTGCATAGTGACAGTTCTTTCGTTTTTTCTTTTTACTATAAAATTTACCCATGAAGAATTAAAAAAGGGGATAACTGTTACTTTAATAGGTAAAATCATTGTAGATACTTGCCTTATATTTTTAAATGGAACAAACAATTTATTTTTGATTAAATTCTTCATGTTTTTTCATATAGCTTTTACTCAAATAATACTATCAAGCGTATATCCTTTAATCATGAGTATAAGTAAAGACGATGTCTCATATACAAAAAAGAGTTTTATAGAGTCGCTTTTCAACAAATTGGGATTTTTATTGGTAGCGCTTTTTTTAGGTAGAAACTTGTTCTCTTTTGAGTTCGATTACAATACTAGTTTAATTTTAACTGCTTTAGTGTCCTTTTTTGCCTTGCTAGTACTTTTTTCAATCAAGAATAATGAATCTGCCGATAGCAATACAAGGTTTGATCGAAAAAAAGCCGCTGCCTACTTTAATAAGAATAAAGTGCTTT
>CANDHX010000115.1 GCA_947384645.1 uncultured Mycoplasmatota bacterium
ATATATGAGAGAAGCAGAAGCCAATAAAGCCGAAGACGAAAAGCGTAAAGCTGAAGCAGAAGTTAAAAACGAAGCAGACCAAATCGTATTCCAAGCAGAACGCTCAATCGAAGATTTAAAAGATAAAATTAGCGATTCTGAGAAGAGCGAACTAGAAGACTTGATTAAAGAAACAAAAGAAGCTATCGAAAAGAATAATACAGAAGATATCAAAACTAAAAAGGATGCTTTACAAGAGAAACTTATAGCAATATCATCAAAAGTTTACGAAGAAGCAGCAAAAAATGCCCAAAGTGCTAATGAGAGTGCTGAAGGTTCACAAAGTGACAATGGCGACAATGTAAAAGAAGCCAACTATGAAGAAAAATAAAGAATAAAGACGAGTTCTAGCTGCCTAGAACTCGTATGTTCGCTTAGGGAAGGGACAAAGATATGAGTAAAAAAAGAAGTTCATATGATAAAAATCTATTTTGTAATCAATACGAAATATATAAAGATGATATGGCGTGGGAAAAAGATTTTAAACAGATTTTAGACGACCTCAAAAAATATGAACGATTTAAAGGACACATTTTAGATAATCCAAATTCGCTATACGAACTATTAGAACTCGATACTCTTATAAGTAGAACACTATCTAAAATGATATGTTATGCACAGATTAATTATGATACCGATACGTCGATTTCTAAATACCAAGCGATGTGGAATAAAACACTAAAACTCATAGGAAAATATGAAGAATCAACCTCTTTTATAATCCCTGAATTAATCGAAAAAGATTATAATATAGTAAAAAATTATATATCTATAGAGCCTCGCTTAAAGGATTATGAAAAGAAATTACAAGATATATACAAGATTAGAAAACATACTCTATCCAAAGAATGCGAACAACTTCTATCTACTTATGAAAATTCATTAAATTCGGCATTGGAAACTTACGAATATTTGATAGATACCGATTTAAAATTCGGCACAATAAAAGACGAAAATGGAGTAGAAGTAGAGCTATCCGAAAAAACTTATAACAAACTAATAACGAGTAAAGATAAGAATACGAGACGAGTCACTTTTGAAAAATTCTATGAAGTCTATGGCGATTTTAAAAATACGTTTTCTAAACTATTAGAAACTGAAGTATCGAATAGAGAAAGACTTGCGAAAATTAGAAACTATGATAATGCCTTAGAAGAGTCGCTTTATTTAAATGAAGTGCCAATAGCTATTTACGATAAACTTTTAGAAGTCGTCCACCAAAACCTTTACAGATTAAAAAAATATTTTCAACTGCGAAAAAAAGCTCTTGGACTAGAAGAATTGCATCTATACGATTTAAGAGTAACTCTAAGCAAAAATAAAGAGCCGAATTATACTTTTGAGGAAGCAAAAAATGTAATTAAGAATTCCCTAAGCATTTTAGGAAAAGAGTATTGTGAGACTCTCGATAAAGCTTTTGTTTCTCGTTGGATAGATGCCGCCGATAATGACAATAAAAGAAACATTGCTTATTGCGCTGCCTGCTATGACGTTCACCCATACGTATCAGTACCATTCGACGAAACACTTTCTAATGTGTTTGACATAGCCCACGAAATGGGTCATGCCATTCATGAATACTATTCATCAAAAAGTCAATTATATCAAAATAGTATGCCTACTGTTTTCGTTTCTGAAGTGGCAAGTCAAATAAATGAAATATTTCTAAATGTGTATCTTCTAGAACATACAGATGATAGAGATTTTAAAATAACTCTACTGGACAAATTGTTAGAACACTTTAGAAATGCTGTCTATCGCCAAACGATGTTTGCAGAATTCGAAAAAGAAATTCACGAGTTAGCTATAAAAGATATTCCTTTGACCCAAGAAGTGTTATGCGAAAAATATTATCGATTAAATAAAATGTATTTTAATGGTGAAATAAAAGTAGATGATATGATAAAATATGAGTGGGTGAGAATTCCCCATTTCTACGATGCATTTTACGTTTATCAATATGCTACATCTTATATAGCGGCAATAGTCATATCTAAAAAGATATTGAGTGGCGATAAAAACGCTATAAAAGATTACTTGGAATTCTTAAAATTGGGCTCATCGCTAAGTCCAATAGAATCTTTAAAAGTTGCTGGCGTAGATATGGAAGACCCAGAAGTCTTAGAAAATGCATTTAATTATTATGAAGATTTAATTAACGAATTAGAAGAAATTTTGAGGTGTAAAAATGGCTAAAAGAGATTACTATGAAATCTTAGGAGTAGATAAAAATGCAAGTGAAGCCGAAATTAAAAGTGCATATCGAAAACTTGCCAAAAAATATCATCCGGATGTCAATAAAGAAGAAGGAGCTGCTGAAAAGTTCAAAGAGATAGGAGAAGCATATTCTGTCTTAGGCGACGAAGGGAAACGTAAGACATACGACCAATTCGGAAGTGCGGTCTTTGAACAAGGTGGTGCTGGTGCTGGCGGTTTCGGCGGCTTTGGAGGCTTTGGCGGTTTCCAAGAAGCCGATGTCGACTTAAACGACATCTTCTCAGACTTTTTAGGAGGCTTCGGTTTTGGAGGCGGAAGACGTGGAAATCGTGCAACAAAGGGAGACGATATTCTTATAAGAGTCGACTTAGATTTTATGGAAGCAGTCTTTGGAACCACCAAAGATATCGAACTAACCGTACTAGAAGATTGTTCTGAATGCAAAGGAGAAGGTGGACATGATCCTAAAACCTGTTCTGCTTGTAATGGTCGAGGCAGAATTATAACTGAAACAAGAACGATTTTAGGCGTAATGCAAACAGAATCCGTCTGTCCAACATGTGGTGGAACTGGCAAAACTTTTGAAAAAATATGTTCAAAATGTAAAGGTAAAAAACAGATTAAAGTAAATAAAACATTATCTGTCGAAATACCAAGCGGAGTAGATACAAATGAAAGAATAAGAATTTCTGGCAAAGGTGGAGCTGGCAAAAATGGCGGACCTAATGGAGATGTATACCTAGAATTCCGAGTTGATAAACATCCTATATTCGAAAGAAGTGGGAATGACATCTACTTGACACTACCTATTACTGTATCTGAAGCTGCCTTAGGCTGTAAAAAAGAAATCCCTACAATAACTGGCTCCGTAGTATTAGAAATATCTAGCGGAACTCAAAACAACGACAAACTGAAATTAAAAGGTAAAGGAATTCCTTCTAATAGTTCTTGGAATAAAGGCGATATGTATGTTATAATAGATGTAGTCATCCCAACTAAGTTAGATAGACGTCAAAAAGAATTATTTAAGGAGCTTGAAGATACTAAATTAGACAACGGTGAATACAAAAAAATACAAAAGTATCTTTGATTTGATTTACTATGGACCAAGAAAAGACTATTGGACACTATATTAAAAATTTTCATTCTCAACTAAAATTAGAACAAGAAAAGGGAATAACAAACGATTATAAAGAAGAAATTGGAAGAATAGCCGAATTAGGAGATTTCGTCCTCGCTAACTTTGACAAATTTACAAGTGAACAGAAGGATTCTTTCCTATATCTATGTACATCGGCTAATTCATTAAAATCTACGCCTAAAGAATTAAACGAAAACATTCTAGGCATAGTAAACGCTATGATTAATCAAACTGAAGATATCTATGGTAAACTATATGGATACCAAAGAAAAGCTACAAAGACACGTAAAGATGTAGATTATGAAAAAGCTTATAGCGAAGGTGTAACTAAAGTTAGAAGTGCTCTAGAGCAGATGGAACGCAACTACGAGCATTGTGCCCTTGTCTACGTGATGAATAGAGATTCTATCATGGATTTTGCAGTCGTTTCTCCTGATATGGAAGGAACAACTGAACAATTCGATACAGTATATTATCCAGTTATGGGAAAAGTTCGTGAACTGTTAGACGATGTAAAACGTGGTTTGGTAAATAACGACAATTTGGGACAGTTAGCCGACATGTTAAAAGATAGCTATGATTTATGTTCTAGTATATTTAGAGTTATAAAAGCTAAAGATTTTGCTTCACATCACGATTCTTTATCGATAGCTATAAGAAACTACAATGAAATTAAAAAGAAATACGGAGTTAGTGAAGAGAAGCAAATGTAAGTTTTGTTTCCTTTTTTTGTATGAACATTTTGTTAAAAACTGGACTTTAACAGCCATTTTTGATACAATAATTTTGGGGAGATAAGTGATGCGTTTATGCAAGTAGTCGACAACTTCGAAGAATATAAAATAATCTTCACAGGTAGATCGGAAGAGCGTCGTGTAGGGAAAGAGTGTAACTGTAGGTGTAG
>CANDHX010000116.1 GCA_947384645.1 uncultured Mycoplasmatota bacterium
TAGGACTCGATTATCCCATTATGCTCGCTTTTTTCTCTGCAATTACAAATATAATTCCTTTTGTAGGACCGTATATTGGTGGGTTACCAGCAGTATTAGTAGGTCTATCGAAAAGTATCAACTTAGGTCTTATCACTTTAGGAGTTATCATATTATGTCAAACAGTAGAATCGAATATTATAAATCCGATGATTATGAGCAAGTGTATAAAAGTAAATCCGATTTTGATAATAATATCTCTATCCGTAATGGGAAAATTCTTCGGTCTTTTCGGAATGTTATTTGCCGTCCCTTCAATTATAATATTTAAGTTGACTATAGAATACATCAAAAAATATAAGAACCGAAAAGCTTTACAAAACTAGCTTTTTATAATATAATATACCCCATTAATTGAAAAAGGGGTTTTTCTTATGGGGTTAAATTTAGCGATAAATGATATAGATTATTTAGTTTCGATTTCTAATTCTATGTTTCCAGAAGTCAATAAAGAAGTCAATAAGATGCTTTTTACTGAATATAAAAGTGGAGTATCTAAAGCTTTAGATAATCTAATTTTTGGTAACTTTAAATATATTTTGAAAATTGCAAATAGATTTAAAAAAAACAATCCTAGTTTTGAATTGGGAGAGCTAGTAAACGAAGGAATATTGGGATTTATAAAAGCTTTAGATAAATACGATTTAGAAAAAGGCGAACTTATCACCTATGCAGATACATGGATAAATTATTATATTAGAAAATACGTTCAAGAAAACACTAATACTTTAACGATTAACCACAATCTTTTAAATATAGTAAACAAGTATAAATCTATAGTGGCGGAATGCGAAAATACAGGCAAAGCTTTACCAAGTGACGAAGAGTTAAAATCTATTTTAGGAGTTCAAGATGCAACTCTATTGGAAATTAGAGGTTTTGCTAACGTACAAAGCTTGAGTTTGGATAACGAAATAAATCGTGATGAAGATAGATTCAGCGAAATAGTGGGATTCGATGACGATAATTATAGTCAAATAGAAGACAATATGGCAGATAAGTCTCTACTCGTATTTTTAAAGGATAAATTGTCAGAAAAAGAGTATTACATTCTATACTATAGAGTATTGAATTCCAAAAAGATAGTACGAAGTGAAATAGCAAAGAAGCTTTCTATAACGGGATCTAGAGTAGAACAAATCGAGAAAAGCACTTTGGATAAAGTAAAATCGAGATATTTAGTTGATGGCGGAATACGAGGACCTAAAGATTATTCTAGCAGTCAAATAGATAAATTCAATATCTATCCAATCGATATAGATGCTATTTTGAGATATCTATATATGAGTAAAATTTTAGGTGAGAACGAAAAGATTTTATATAGAACTTTTATAAGGAGAAAGTACAATTATACGATTAGCGATTATGCAAATATTCTCGGAGTAAGTGAAGAAGAGATAAGAACTTTTAAAGAAAAAATAAAGGCGTTAGAATTTTCTATCGACCAAGTGGCGTTTTCTGAGTTTAAAAGGCAAGTCCAAGACAAATACGGAGCTAAGCTTTTAAGTATGGATTTAGAGAACTTAGATAAATTTACTTCGATGTATCGTTCTTTAATGATGTTCAAAACTCTAGGCGAAGAAGAGCTTACTTCCAAAAATCAAAATCCTAACACCGATTTGTGGAACAGCATTTCGAGAGATGAAGCCTATGCAAAAATCGTCGATGTCTATAAAATGGAATCTCATTTAGACGGATTATTGAGAAAATATTTCGAGCAGAATAGATGCGAAGATTTTGCGAGTAAAAGTGCTTGCGAAAGCGAAATAAATAGGCTGATACTAGCGAGTGAAAAATTCGATAGAGTACCATATGATAAATTATATGAAACTATTCGTTCTAATAAAGATGCATTTACTTTAGAACAGTACGATTATCTTCTATTGCAGGTGGGTAAAATCGATTTAGACGAATTTAAAACTAGACATAAAGATTCTATTTTGCTAAACGATACCGGTAAAGTAAATCAACTTTTAGAAAAAGTTCAAGAATTATATTTTGGATTAAAAGATTACGGAGGAATGACACTTACTTTGGATGTCTACACCTCTATGCGTGATATGATAGAAGTTGAATATAAAACTATTTTGGACATGTTATACGGTGTCAATAGCGAAAAGATGAGCATTATGAAGATAGCTTCAGTTTTAGAAGTCGATTACGATAAAGCTTATGCAAAAATTTATAAAGCCAAAAGAAAAGTCATAAGTATGTATCTAGCTAGAACGAGAAATAAGCAGATTAGAAAAGATATATATTTGCCTTATTTGAGCGATGAGAGCATCGATTTAAGCGAAAATACTTTAAAAATTCTAGAGATGTATTTAGTAGAACACAAAAGTTATGAGGAAATCGCAATCCAAACTAAAAAGACTAAAAGATCTGTTTCTAATATGATTATGGATGGACTACGCCGTATAGATTTATATAGATTTGGCATATTGCAACCTAAAGAAAAATATGTCAGGGAAGAACTCATCGAAGCTCTTAATGCACCTAATATAAGCGATGAAGAAAGAGAAATTATTAAAAATTATCTAGCTAATGGTTCGATTAGTGGAGTAAGTGAGAAGTTTGGAATAGATAAAAAAAGGGTAGAAGCTATTCTTAAAAATTTTTATACGGTTGCTTCAAAAATAAAACTGGCCAAAGTGGAAGTAAATAGGGAAGATATCGAAGAGGAAATTAAGAGTCATGCTTCTATGAGAGTAATAAGTAGTGTTAATGCTAAGATAATGGCCTTGTACTTGGGGATTAAGTGCAATTTAAATAGAGAAGGAAAAACTCTTAGAATCGATGAGATTAAAGCTTTGTATCCTAAAATGGACAGAATTGACAAAATTAAGTGTAGCGTTTTAAAAGCTATTGCCATGAAAAAATTGGGATTAGCTCGTGGTCAATATGCCTTTATGAATAGAAGTGAAGTTATCGAAGTAATGAAGGATAAGAGATTACCTATAAGCGAAAAAGATAGAGAAACTATAAATTATGCTTTTGGGATAAAACCTTATCGATATATGGATAATAATGAGTTAATGGCACTCTATAAAGAGAGCTCTGATGCTTTAAGAACGAGAATACAAAGAGCATTTTTAACAATCTTTAAATATAGAAATGGAGAAATTTCTGGTAAATTGGACTACGTTTCAGATATTCATGCTAATTTTAGATATTTTTCGTATGGCGATAGGGCACTTTTAGAAGACTATTATAAAAACGATCTTTCTTATGAAGAAATCGCAAAAAAATACGGCATGGCATATGATGCTGTTGCAGATACGATTACGAGTTTAACCGTTTATTTAAAAGATATAATAAACTCGGGTTCATCTTTAGATAGATTCTTCGATTTCGATTATTATTATATGGCTATAAGAAAACCCGATTTTCCATTTTATGGAGACCCCATTAAATGCGATGAAATATTTAGGCTATATTATGATAAGCATATGAATGCCAAAGGAATTATAGCATATAAAAGATATAAATGTAGTGAGAAAACTATTTATCGAATAATTAGGTCTTTAAAACTTGCAACTATGAAAAGAAAAATGGGTATCACAAAAGGAATAGATTTTGAAGAAAACGAAATAAGAGATTTTTATCTTCAAAATAAGGAACAAATGGATATCAAGCATCAGTATGTTTATTTTAGATATTTCGATAGAAAAAAACTCGAGAAAAAAGAAGGTTATATCGGTGCTTTGACAGAAACGGATGTGAGTCCTATTATATGTAACGACTTATTAAAAGCTAGAAATGAGGTATTTTTCGATTTAGATAGTGCAAGCGAAGAAGAGATAATCTCTATCATTCAAAAGTATAAAAACAAACTATCTTTAAAGTCCTTATATACTTTACTAGATTTAGTTGGGTTAACTGAATTTGATATGATGAGTGAAGAGGAAAAAGGAACGGTAAGTAAAATCTTGGCTCATGTAGAAAGCGATATTTTTGTCGAGGGAAATGTAAAAGTAGCTTAGACTACTTTTTTAAATTTTTAAAATTGGCGTTTTATGATATAATATACGGCAACTTAATTTTGGGTGGTTTAAAATGGATTTAGATGATGAAGCAAAAAGAGAAATTGAAAGTTTAGATTTTGATAAGTTAAATAGAGTTTTAGAAAAATATATAAAACATCAAGAACTATGCGAAATAGTAAGTGAAGCAGCAAAAATCATTCTTTGTAATTCTTTTAATATTCCATATAACATTGGTTTAGAAGCAGGGAAGAAAACCAGCCTCGACGACA
>CANDHX010000117.1 GCA_947384645.1 uncultured Mycoplasmatota bacterium
CTGATCAAATTTACCAAAGTATTTAAAATTTTACTAGGGCAAGAGAAGATAAATGAATTTATGAACCCAAATTTAGCACCAAGCTCCCACAATCCCAATAAAGCGATTACCAAAAGAATTTGACAAAATAATACTTTAAACTTATACTTCGACATCCAAGTCACCCCAAATCTTTTTATAAAGTTCCTGAAACTCTAAAGTACTGCGCTTATCTAATATACTCATATCTTTAAAATCCGTTTTATAAATGCCTTTAACGACACTAGGTCGACAACTCAAAACTACGACTTTATCTCCTAAACTCAAAGCTTCTTGAATATCGTGAGTTATAATAATAGCCGATTTTCCGCTTTTTTTAATTATGTCATGAACATCTTCGCTAATGGTAAGCCTTGTATAATAATCTAATGCACTAAAAGGTTCATCTAACAATAAAATATCTGGGTCGATTGCTAAACTTCTAATAAGAGCAACCCTTTGCTTCATTCCACCAGATAAACAAGAAGGTTTCTTATCTATAAACTCCTCTAACCCATATTCCTCTATCATATTTAAGACTTTTTCGATATTTTCCTTAGTCTTAATGCCCAAAAGTTCTAAACCCAAGGTAGCATTTTCAAAAACGCTTCTCCAAGAGAGCAGGGCATCGTTTTGAAGCATATAAGAAATTCTCGGCTTTTCCTTCGAATAAATTATCTTGCCACTAGACTCATCTTCTAGCCCAGCTAAAATATTTAAAAGAGTACTTTTTCCACAGCCACTAGTACCGACAACAGCGACAATTTCACCTTCCTCTACATCAAAACTTACGTTTTCTATTGCTAAAAGACTTCCCTCACGAGTTTCAAATTCCTTTGAAACATTTTCGATAGATAATATATTATTCATATAAATAATCACCACTTCAATAATAATATATGTATAAATGAACTAAAAGAATAGGCTCCTATGCTAAAAACCCTAGCCATTAAGAAGACAACTACTATACAGCCTAAAGTAAAATATGTTATAATAAATCTATATGATAGGAGTAGTTTTATGAAGTGTGTAAAAATTAAAGGTGTTAAAGACTTAGTAACCGATTCTCTTGACAAACCACAAAGCGAAAATGGAAGTGTAATTATTAAAGTAGAGTCATGTGGTATATGCGGTTCAGATATCCACAATTGGGACTTAGGTGCGCCAGTTGATCTAGTTTTAGGACACGAATTTTCTGGTACAGTAGAAAATCCAGGAAATAGAGAAGATTTAAAAATAGGAGACAGAGTAACAGGACTACCAATTTCGCCTTGTAATAAATGCGATGCCTGTCTCAGTGGAAATTATCATTATTGCCCAAACACCTGGACAAATGCAGTCGGTTTATCCCTAGAAAACAGTGGTGGATACGCCGAATATTTGAGTTGCAGAAGTGATATGGTTAGACTCTTACCAGAAGAGATATCGTTTGACGAGGCTGCTATGATTGAACCTTCTGCCGTTGCTCTTCATGCGACAAATCTTGCCGATATAAAAGTGGGAGATAAAGTCTTAGTAATAGGAGCAGGTATAATTGGACTTATGGCATGCGAATTCGCCAAATTAGAAGGTGCGAGTTACGTTTGCATGATAGAAACCAATATGCTACGTGCTAAAAAATCCGTAACTATAGGAAAAGCAAACGAATACTACGACGCACTTGATGAAAATACTATTCCTAAATTACTAGAACTAACTAAAGGCGGCTTTGACAAAATCATCGAATGCTGTGGAAATGGACCAGCTGTAACAGAAGCAATAATGGCTACAAGAAAAGGTGGAAAAATAATATTAGTAGGTGTCAGCACAGAACCTATAACGATACCTACAGTCGTAAGTGTAATGAGCGAAATATCTATGATTGGGTCGATTGCTTATACTCCAAAAGAATTCGATAATTGCATAGAACTCATTGCAAATAAAAGATTAAACGTCAAAAAATATATAGATGATGTGATACCTTTGGAAAAAGCTCAAGAAGCCTTCTTAAGACTTACTTCTAATGAAAGCGATGCCGTAAAAATCCTCTTTCATCCAAAACAATAAGACATAATTTTTTAAAAAACGTAAATACTAAATAAAGAAAGTCGAAGCGATATGAAAAAAGCAAATAATACTAAAAACGTATATATTATACTATCATACAGCGGCACCAACCTTTCGAGATTGATACGAATTTTCACTCATGCCGAGTTTTCTCACGTATCGATTTCTTTAGACGGAGAACTAAAACGCATGTACAGTTTTGGAAGACTCAACGCTTATAATCCATTTTTTGCAGGTCTAGTTCACGAAAGTGCTAATTATGGAACGTTTAAACGTTTTAAAGACACTCTCTGCGAAGTATATTCATTAGAAATAGAGCCATCTCAATATGTTACAATAGAAGAAGCTTTAAATAAAATGATAAAAGAAAGAAAAAAATATTCATTTAATATTGTAGGCCTAGTTGCAGCCGGAATAAATGTAAAATATAAACCTAAAAAGAGCTTTTATTGTGCTCAATTTGTAAAACACTTACTCGATAGTGCTAAAGTAGAATTACAATTACCAGACTTGATAAAACCGATAGATTTTAGAAAGCCAAAAGAAATGAAACTGGAATATAAAGGTCTTTTAAGAAAGTACAAGAAAAAATTGTCTTAATAATTGACAATTTTTTAATTTACCTCTAAAGTATAAAATATAAAATTTCTTTATTTTTAGAAAATTTTATCATATAATTATTTTGTATTAAAGGAGGTGTCTATAATGGTAGGTTTAGCCCTAGAAGGTGGAGGAGCTAAAGGTGCATACCAAGCTGGTGCTTACATGGCGATGAAAAGATGCGGAATAAAAATAGATGCCGTTTCTGGTACGAGTATCGGTTCATTTAATGGTGCACTAATAGCTTCTCACGATGAAAAGAAAATGATAGAACTTTGGAAAGACGCTACGATGACTGCCCTACTTGGAATCGACGAAGAAAGAGTCAAGCAAATATTGATGTCTGGTATTACTCTTAAAAAGATTAAAGTTTCCATATCGGAAATATATAAAATATTTAAAAAGCACGGTCTCGACATCAGCAGCTATCGAGCCTTAGTTCGAAATTCAGTAAATGAAGAAAAGCTTAGAAGTAGTAATATTATATTTGGGCTTACTACTGTAAAACTCGATAATCTATCCCCACTAGAGATGTATGTTGATGATATTCCAGAAGGAAAAGTTCACGATTATATAGTAGCAAGCTCTTATCTTCCCGTGTTTAAAAGAGAAAAACTCATAGATGACGGCTATTATTTAGACGGCGGTTTTTATAATTTAAGTCCTGTCGACATGCTCGAAAAAGTGGGATGCGACAAAATATATGTCATAAATATCAAAGGAATTGGAATAAGAAAACCTCGTTTCAAAAAAAGAGCTGAAATTATCGAAATTAAACCAAAAGGTCGTTTGGGAAGTATGATTATATTCGATAAAAACAGTACAGAAGCTAATCTGGCAAGAGGTTACTTAGACACTTTAAAAGTTTTAAATAAAATCGACGGCCATGATTATTATTTTACTAAGAAAACAGACTGGTATTATAGACGCTTAAATCACAATATCAGTCCTAAGTTATATAAAGCGACTAGTGCTGTATTAAATAGCACTTCGGAAAAAGACACAGTAATCAAAGCTTTAGAGTATGCATTAAAAAAGGAAAAAAAGACAAACTTAAAAAAGTACAAACAAATAGATATAATAAACGATGTAAAAAAGAAAAAAAGCGATAACATCGTCTATAAATATATCGACAAATTGAGTATATGGTAAGGAATGAAAAATATGGAAATAAAAAAGTTAAACGAAGAATATAAAAAATATGTCGGAAAATCTGTCGAAATTGCTGGTTGGATTAAAAACCACCGTACGAGTTCAAATGTCGGTTTTATAGATGTAAACGACGGAACAGGTTTTAAAGGAGTCCAACTGGTCTATGATAAAGATACCGAAAACTATAACGAACTAGCTCGTCTTAGAGTAGGAAGTGCAATAAGAGTAACAGGAAAAGTGCTCGAATCATCTGGAGAAAAACAAGCATATGAAGTAAAAATAGAAAATTTTTGCTTAGAAGGCGATGCCGCTGAAGACTATCCGATTCAGCCAAAAAGACATACTAGAGAATTTTTAAGAGATGAGGCCTATTTGCGCCCAAGAACTAACCAGATCGGAAGAGCGTCGTGTAGGGAAAGAGTGTAACTGTAGGTGTA
>CANDHX010000118.1 GCA_947384645.1 uncultured Mycoplasmatota bacterium
AGTATTATGGCTATAGCACATACTCCAATTGCTACACGTTTCTTTTTATCTAGTGTTTTCATAAGCCCTTCCTTTCCTTTTCTTTCGGACTTCTACTATCTAATAAAGTCTGCCACTAGTTGGTCTTTCTTGTCAAGCTTTTTTTAACTATTTCTTTATCTTTTATATATAAATAGTATCATAATTTGGCTTTTTATGCAAATTAAAACCAATCATCTCTGTGATTAGTTTTTAGTTGTGGAAGGTTTAACCTGTTTTATAATTAAACTTCTGTTTTCATAAAAATTATTAGGTTTTGTCGATAGTTCCACTAGTTCAGGAGTAATTTTTTCTCTTAATTCATCGCTTATAGTCTCCAAATTCACGATTAGATAAAGATTATCTGGAAGTGGTTTAGTAGTTATAACAGGTGTCACTTTAGTTCCATGTGGTGTTGACTTAATCGAAACATAATTATGTCCTAACATGTTTAACTCTTCTCTAGTTAAAGAAGCATAAGTTCCATCGACTGGCAACAATTCGATTATTCTAGATATTCGGATTGCACTATCGCTCTGTTTTTCATCATCATCCCTAAAAGCTGGTACTATCTCATTTACGTCTATCTCCACTATTAAATCGGCATACCTACTTTTGAATTCTTCTGAAGCTGATGAGACATCACATACTATGATGTCGCTTCTTTTTCTTTTTATACCACAGTCTTCCTTTAAAACACCAGATCTAATTACTTTATATAGTTTAAAAGAATCTAATTCTTGACTAGGAATTCTTCTCGTCTTATCCATTGGTATTACATCCAATATTCTAATTGCACGATTTTTCATTATAATCTCTCCTTTGTATTTAAATATATTAACACAATATGCACGCTTTTTGAATATTTAATCATTTTATTTTACACCAAAAATGTAAATATCAAAATTTATGACTTGACTCTTAAATATATTATATTTTAAACATCATAATTACTAGTTTTTCAAAATAATATTTGCGAAGTAAGCATATCATTTTTTAGAAGGTGTATAAATTGAATAATAAATATAAAATTGCTGTATATGCGATATGCAAAAACGAAGAAAAATTCGTAAATCGTTGGTTTGATTCGATGAGTGAAGCCGATGAAATATATGTACTAGACACGGGTTCAACCGACAATACTGTTAAAAAGCTAGAAAAATTAGGAGTCCATGTAACAAAAAAAACAATCACTCCTTGGCGTTTCGATGAAGCTCGCAATAGCTCTTTAGAATTGCTACCTGAAGACATAGATATTTGTGTTTGTACAGATTTAGACGAAGTATTTGTTAAGGGTTGGAGAAACGAACTCGAAAAAAATTGGCAACCAGATACGACGAGAGCACGCTACGATTATAACTGGTATATAGATGACGAGGGAAATCCTAAAATAAATTTTTATATAGACAAAATACATAAAAGAAAAGGTTATAAGTGGACTCATCCGGTTCACGAGGTTCTAGAATACGACGGTATGGAAAACTACACGACGATAGATACTATATGCTTGAACCATTATCCAGATAGAGAAAAATCACGAGCAAACTACTTACCATTATTAGAATTATCAGTTAAAGAAAGCCCAAATGACGATAGAAACACGCACTATTTGGGAAGAGAATACATGTACTATGGAAGGTGGAACGAAGCAATCGACACCCTAATAAGACATCTATCGCTAAAAACTGCCACATGGCGTGATGAACGATGTGCTTCTATGCGTTTTATAGCGAGATGCTATACAAATCTAAAAAGATATGACGAAGCGAAAATGTGGCTAGAAAAAGCCATACTAGAAGCACCTCATTTGAGAGATGCTCTAGTAGAAAGAGCAATACTAGCAAACACTCTAGAAGAATGGGAAGACGTTAAAAAATATTGTCTAAGAGCTCTCGATATAAGAAAACACCCCAAAAGTTACATAAACGAACCATTTACTTTTGATGGAACAGTCGAAGACTTGTTATCTCTTAGCTATTTTAAGCTCGGATACAAAGACGAAGCACTTTATTGGATAAAAGAAGCTTTAAAATATAAACCGAATGATAAAAGACTACTATCGAATAAGGCTATTTTTGAACAGTTTTCAAATCGATAAAAAGAAATATACAATATCATATATTTCTTTTAATTTTGGTCAAATAATACTCGTCCCCTCTTAATTCAAAAGAAAATACATACTCTTCAATTAATGGATTTTGAAATAACTCTTCATCTTTATTTTTAAATTCATCTAGTGTTACTCTATTTAAAACGTTATCGGCATTAAAATTTCTAATCTCATATTTATTTTTATCTTTTTTATCGATAAATGCTCTAAATGCTTTAATTCTCAATTCGATTAAATTTCCATCCTTGACTGCTTTTACAACTTTAGATTTAGTTATATCATTAGTTCTATCGCAATTGTTTATTTTAAACTCAAATTGTTGTCCTGTGTACAAGTAGTCTACTATTCCACAGTTTTTAGAAGGTACAAAATTTGCTTCTAAAAAGTCGAAATCTTCATCTTTAAATAGAGAAGCTGCTTCGTCCTTTAAAACGTCTGGAGTAGTTTTATATAAGATCTCTCCATCTTCTAAAATTTCTTCTTCTAAAGTACCTTTTTTATATAGAGATTCGAATACTATATACATTTTATCTTCGATAGATAACGTTTTTTCTTCACCACCAAATTTAAAGTACAAATTTTTATAAACATCGCTACCTATTTTATCATCTAAAAGTGACAATTTAGATAGTACCTCTGATACTATTTCCGAATTGACTTCTAATGCTAAAATAGCATTTTTTTCATTCTTATCGAATTCCTTAGTTGCGGTTACATTTAGTCTTATAAGGATAAATATTGCGATAGATATAAGAGCAACTACAAGAACTCTAAACTTTCTTTTACTTTTCATATAATAATTCCTTCAAAGAAATGATACCATAATTGCTATTGCTAGTAAAGATTAAAGCATCATACTTTATTAAAAAAGAATAGAAATCTCTATTCTTCTTAATAATCTCTATCTCTTAAAAACGGTGGTAAATCGTAGTCGTCTTGAGTATTCGTTCTATCCTCTTTAGGTATATACTCGCCTTCTCTACTAATTGCATCATCATCAAATCCTGTAGCTATTACAGTTACGATGACTTCGTCGTTTAAATTTTCGTTTATTACAGCACCGAAGATAGTATTTATATCAGTGTTCGCCGCTTCTCTTACGATTTCAGCAGCATCTTCAGCCTCAAATAACGTCAAAGACTTTCCACCAGTGATGTTGATAATCGCATCAGTTGCACCTTCGATACTAGTTTCTAATAATGGACTAGAAACAGCATGACGTGCAGCATCGATTGCCCTATTTTCTCCTACGCCAAGTCCTATACCTATAAGAGCATTACCCCTATTTTCCATGACAGCTTTGACATCAGCAAAATCTAAGTTGACAAGACCTGTTACTGCAATCAAGTCACTAATAGACTGAACACCTCTGTGAAGGATGTTATCAACTTCTTTAAATGCTTCTGGAAGTGGAGTAGACTTATCGATTATATCTCTCAATCTATCGTTTGGAATAACTATCAAAGTATCGACGTTTTTCTTTAGCTCATCGACACCCTTTAAGGCTTGTTCCATTCGTCTTTTACCTTCGAATCTAAACGGTTTAGTGACGATACCGACAGTCAACGCACCTAGACTTTGAGCAATCTCTGCGATTACAGGGGCACCACCTGTTCCAGTTCCACCACCCATACCACAAGTGACGAATACCATATCGGCTCCCTTTAAAGCTTCTTCGATTTCACTTTTTGATTCTAAAGCTGCTTCTCTTCCTACTTCTGGCTTAGCTCCAGCACCGAGCCCATTTGTAATAGTAGAACCTATTTGTAATTTAACAGGAGCTTTACTGCTATTTAAAACTTGCAAATCGGTATTCGCTACGATAAAATCTACACCTTTAACACCGGATTCAATCATTCTATTTACTGCATTACATCCGCCACCGCCGACACCGATGACTTTAATATTTGCAATTTGGTCCATTTCTAATCCATCCATGTTTTCATCTCCTAACTAATTGTCAAAAAAGTATCCAAAGACCTTACTGAGTAAGGAACTGTTGTTTATACTGACTTTGCGTCCCATATCGTTCATCTCATCAATTTCACTATTCGAAAATATCGAAAACGCTTTACCTTTTAATTCTAATCTTTCGTCGAAATATTTTAATATTCCTATC
>CANDHX010000119.1 GCA_947384645.1 uncultured Mycoplasmatota bacterium
GGACTAAATGGTCATAATAAGCCGAGCCCCAGGTTAAAAGAGAGATTAGATGAAGGAATTGAACTATATAAAAGTGGTATTGCCGACAAAATAATCGTCTCAGGGGACCACGGACGAGATGACTACGACGAAGTAAATGTCATGAAAGCCTATATTTTAGAAACTGGCATACCGAGCGAAGACATCTTTATGGACCACGCCGGTTTTTCGACATATGATAGTGTCTATAGGGCAAAAGAAATCTTCGATGTAGACTCGATGATAATCGTAACCCAGCGTTATCATCTCTATAGAGCTCTCTATATAGCCAATAGATTAGAGGTAGAATCCTATGGAGCTGATGCCAAAAAAGAGACTTATAGCGGCCAAACATATCGTGACACTCGAGAATTTTTAGCTAGGATTAAAGACTTCTTCAAATCTATTTGGAAACCCGAGTCGACATATAGAGGGGATGCATTATCCGTTTTCGGCGACGGTAGAATAACTAACGACAAAGAATACATCGTCATAAAAAATATGGATACCAAAAAAGAAAAGTATTTAAACAAAGAAAACCGTCAAGATGTCAAAAACATCATAGATAATCTCACCTTTAAAAATAGAAACTGCAATAAAGAAGAAGAATTTAAATTGATAATCTCTGACGATAAGACGTATGGCATAGAAATAGATGAAAAAATAATTCACATGATATATAAAGATGAAGAAGCAGTATTAAATAAAGAAAATTCTAAAAAGATTTTAGAACTCTTGACCGATGAATAACTCTTCATCTCTTTTTTTGTAATAATTTCTTTTAAACATTACTAAACTTAAATGAAAGGATAGTATGTATGGATAAAACACAAGTTATTGAATCTATTGCTAAACGTGGTAATGGAGAAATCTATTTAGGAGTAGTGGGGGCTGTTCGAACTGGTAAATCTACTTTTATAAAAAGATTTATAGAAAACCTAGTGGTTCCCAATATAAAAGATGAATACGAAAAAAAACACTGTTTAGACGAAATTCCACAGAGTGCCCAAGGAAAAACCATCATGACGACAGAACCGAAGTTTGTGCCATCGAATGGAGCAACAATCGAAGTTAACGAATTCTCTACTAACATAAAACTGATCGACTGTGTAGGATATGTCATCCCAGGCTCCAATGGTTACGAAGATGAACTGGGAAATCCTCGAATGGTCAAAACCCCTTGGACGCCAGAAGAAATACCATTTATCGAAGCTGCCGAAATAGGAACACAGAAAGTTATAAAAGATCACTCGACGATCGGAATAGTCGTAACCACTGATGCCTCATTTGGCGAAATACCTCGAAGTGAGTACTTAAATGCCGAAGAAAGGGTCATAGGAGAACTTAAAAGTTTAGGAAAACCGTTCATAGTTATCTTAAATACAGTTCATCCAACTAATACAGAAACCGTACGACTTGCTAGCGAGATGAGCGAAAAATATGAAGTACCAGTCATGCCAATCAGTGTCGAAGCGATGAATGAAGTAGACATCATGGAAATTTTAAAAACCGCTCTCATGGAATTTCCTATTTTGGACGTCAACGTTAGCATTCCAGAGTGGATTCATGTTCTAGAAAACAACCACGAGATAAAGAATGAATTCCTAACAAAAATTCGAGAATCTGTTACATCAATAGACAAATTAAAAGATATAGAAGGAATACTAGGTCATTTTGAAGACTCTACATTCATAAACAAAAGTTACATAAGCGAACTAGACTCATCAAAAGGTACAGTTACTATAAAACTAGAAGCGACAAACGAATTATATCGAGAAACTCTAAAATCGGTAATGGGAGACGTCACACTTAACAAGGCAAGCATTTTAAAGATGTTCAAAGAGTATTCTACGGGGGCCAGTGAGACATTACAAATCAAAGAAGCTTTAAAAATGGCTAAATCGACAGGATACGGTATCATGTATCCAGATTTAAAAGATATGAAATTAGATACGCCAGAAATAATCAAACAGGGAAGCCGTTATGGCGTAAAATTGAAAGCAGTGGCATCGTCCATCCATTTGATTCGAGTCGATGTCGAAAGTACGTTTGAACCTATCATAGGAAGTGAAATGCAAAGTAAAGAATTAATCGATTATCTAATGAAAGACTACGATATGGACCCAGCGAGCATTTGGAAAAGCGAGATATTTGGTCGAAGCCTAGATACGATAGTAAAAGAGGGCATCCAAGGAAAACTATCTCTTATGCCTGATGCTACACGCTATAAGCTCTCATCGACCATTACCAAGTTAGTTAACAAAGGTTCAAACAACCTAATAGCCTTTGTATTATAAGGACTTCTTGTCCTTTTTTTGACATAATATCGATAAAACGATGTAAAAAAGACGACATTTTAGACTTTTTAAGCTATTTTACTTGATTTTTACCTTTGAAATGTGATAATTTATTGAATGTAAGGAATAGCATTCAAGGATTTCCTTATAAATATTTAAAAACATGGGAGGTATTTTACAATGACAAAAGCTCAATTAATCGAAATTGTTGCTGCAAAATCTGGACTTTCTAAAGCCGATGCAGGACGTGCATTAGATGCAGTTTTAGAAGGAATCGAAACAGGTTTGAAAAAAGAAGGAAAGGTTGCTCTAGTCGGATTCGGTACATTTGCTACTAAGACTCGTGCAGCTAGAGAGGGTATTAACCCACTTACTAAAGAAAAAATCTCTATTCCTGCTAAAACTGTTGTCGGCTTCAAAGCTGGAAGCAAATTGAAAGATTCAGTTAACTAAGTAGAATACAAACTAAAAGACCATAATTTGGTCTTTTTAATTTTGCTTTTATATGATAAAATGATAGAAGATAGGATTTGATTTTTATGAACTCTGAAGACTTACAAGAAAAACAAAAGAAAGCTGGTCATCCGATTTTTATTGTCGTAATATTCGCTTGCCTTCTTTGTTTTTTAGTATTCGTACCAGATATATACAAAAAATATAATAAAGAAATTTCTGAATTCCTAGGAATAAATAAAAAAGAAGAAGGAGACACGACTCCAGAAGACAATAGAGCAGCTACGAGTGCTTTTTATCAAATAGGAAGTGAAGGAACTCTTAAATTTAACGAAATAACGCTTACGAACATCTCTTTAAGCCAAGATAAAAAGACATTATCTTTTAAAATAGAAACCGAGGATAAAGCCGATTTAGATGAACTTGAATACTATTTAGAATTTTATCAAAATAGGACGAAGTTCGTAGGTCGCAGAGCTCTTCACAATAGAGTAAATAAAATTATGCCTTTTGAAATCGATGTATCAAATTTAAAAATAGATACTACTACATACTTTACTGTAAGCCATATCGATAAAAATACGATTCCTGGCGAAGAGATAAATACCGATGAATCTGGATTAGCATCTCTTACATGTATAAAAGATAACTATACATACGATTACGAGTTTTATTTGAAGAAGCTTTCTAAAGTGACCAAAAAATACACCTATACATCTCAAGACCAAGAAGAATATGCTGAAAAACTTTTAGAGATTAAAAAGTTAGAAAAAGAATACAACAATTTTAACGGAGTAAATGCATCCACAGTCGAAAATTCTGGAACAATCCTATTCATAGCTGAATTCGATTATTCCGAAGTTAAAACTTTTGCGAGATTGAACGATTTAAATGTCTTTGAAAAAAATACTTCTAATGCATTAGTAAAATTTAAGATGGATGCCGAAGGATATGAGTGTTCATGAATGAATTTTTACAATTTACGATAGACGACTTCAGCGGTCCATTAGACCTCTTATTACATCTAGTAAAAGAATCCAAAATGGACATATATGAAGTACCAATTGAACACATAACGAGCGAGTATTTAGAATTCATCGACAAAATGGAAGAGATGAATATCGATGTAGCGAGCGAATATTTAGTTCTTGCAAGTGAACTCATCCACTTAAAAAGTAAAATGTTATTAAATATAAAGGATAACGAAGATGAAAGCGAACAATTGGAATTTAAAATAGGAACCGAAGAGGAATTGCGTAATAGATTGATAGAATACAAACGCTACAAGGAACTCTCTCAAGACTTTAAACTGCTAGAGAGCAAGCGTAGTGAAGTTTTAACTAAACTTCCAGAAAGCTTAAAAGAATATAGAGAAGACGTCGCCTTAAATACGGATACGACGATCGAAGATTTAGTAAAAGCCATAGATCGGAAGAGCACACGTCTGAACTCCAGTCACAATCCGGAATCT
>CANDHX010000120.1 GCA_947384645.1 uncultured Mycoplasmatota bacterium
TTTTGCATTATGTCCAAAAGACTAATTGAAGTATATTTTAAAATATCCTTGGCATCATTCGAGAACACGAATTCGACTTCACAGTTCTCACTTTCGACTAGTTCCTTATAGAAGTCTACCATGTTTATACCCGTAAAAGGATGAATAAACGTACCGAAAGTATCCTTATATTCTTTTTCGCTTATCACACTAGACAAGATATATTCGCTTTCGTCCAATGTCTTCTCATCCATTATTCCATTTCCAACTTCATCGCTAGGAAACGATAAAAGTATAGTAACTTTATCCATTGCTCTAGCAATAGCTTTTAAAATCATCGAAAATCTATTTCTACTAAGTATTGGAAAAACTATTCCTATATTTTTAGAAGGGAACTTCACTTCTAAATCTTCTCCTATTTCATCTACTGTGACATAATTTCCTTCGCTAATCCCAACTACAGCCTCCGTAATGGCGATTATATCTCTATCTCTAAATTCAAAACCTTCGCTCTTACTAGCTTCGATTACTGAGTTTACCACGATAGAAGCCAAATCGTCATTTTCTTTTATGATAGGAGTTCTTATACCCCTTACCACAGTCCCGACATTTCTCATTATCTTTTTTATCTTCCTTTCCTAATATCTCTAAGTAAATTATATCATGCCAAACATCTTTCCACAAGAAATAGCTTAAAAATTGACATCACATACTTCAAATGAAGAATAATCTTCGACGATTAAAAATTTTTTCAAAATAGTTCTTTCTTTAGCTAAAAAGTTTTAAAAATGCGCTTCTTAAATTATTATAAAATTACAAAATTCTATATTCAAGAAAAAGGATTTCACAAAAATGAAATCTAACTTCTAGCTGCCCCGTCTACGGACAACACGACTCCAGTTATATAACTTGCTAGGTCGCTTGCAAGAAATAAAAATGCATTTGCTACATCTCTTGGTTCGCCTATTCTTCCAAGGGGAATGCTTTTTATTATCGGTTCGACTTGTTCTTTAGGCAAAGCGGCAATCATATCGGTATTGGTAACTCCTGGAGCGACGGCATTTACTCTTATGTTATAAGGAGCTAATTCTCTAGCTAAAGATTTAGTAAATCCGTTTACAGCTGACTTGCTAGCAGGATACCCGACTCCTGAAGGCTGTCCATATATGCTTACCATCGAGCTCGTATTTAATACGACTCCACCGCTCGCCTTTTTCATGACTTCGACTGTCGCTTTTGTGACGTTGAACACGGCATTTATATTTAAGTTCATTATATTAGCAAAATCTCCACTCGTAGTATCTTCGATTTTTCTATTTGCAGAAACGCCGGCATTGTTGACTAAAATATCTATCTTCCCATATTCACTTTCTATCTCTTTAATAGTTTTTTCTATTTCATCATAGTTGTTTAAATCTGGATAGAAGCCTCGTACATCATATCCGTCATTCTTATAGTCTATTATAGCTTTAGCTACCGATTCTTCTTTTGAACCGAAGATTACGATTTTAGCATTGTTTTCTAAAAATACTTTCCCGATTTCGAATCCGATTCCCCTAGTACCTCCTGTAATGATTGCAACTTTATCATTTAACATGCTTATTCACTCTCACTTTCCTTGAATTTTTTAAATAAACTGCTATCAACTCCGCACTTTGGACAGACAAAATCTTTAGGCAATTCATCCCCATAATATACATAACCACAAATAGTACAAACCCAAGCTGTTTTACCAGACTTCGCTTTGACTTTTATTAAATCGTCTTTATGTTCTTGATAATAACCATAACTCATCGCATCGCCTTCTTTTAGTACATCTGCTTCGATTAGTTTTCCTATGAACAAAGTATGAGTTTCATTTTCGATAGAATCGATTTTTTCTAATATCATATATCCTAATGCATCGTCAATAGTATTCACACCTTCGATTGAACTCACTGAAATTTTTTCGAATTTATCTATATCCCTTGCTGAATTCATACCAAACATTTCGATTATCTTTGGGTCTACATCTATTCCTAAAACAGACAGAGCAAAAGTTTTATTTTTTTTCAAAAGTTCATTCGTATAGTTTTTCTTCATCACGGCTACGGCAATCAAAGGGTTATCACCACTGCTGATTTGGGATACTGCATCCACTATACAGCCGCCACCTTGTGTCGTTAAAACATACATGCCTTGAGTTATCTTACGAATAATTTTTTTGTTTTTCATAAAATATAATACACCTCCCATTATCTATTTTCATCCAAATCAATTATAACAAATTTTAAGAAGTATAAAAACTTTTTTAAAGATTATTTGTTATAATAATAAAAAAAGGAGTACTTATGAATAAAAAAAGATGTTTTTGGTGCAATATAAAAAATCCATTATATATAACTTATCACGATACCGAATGGGGAACTTTAAACCTCGAAGAGAGCCATTTACTAGAAATGCTCATCTTAGAGTCTTTTCAAGCGGGTCTCTCTTGGGAATGCATACTTAATAAAAGGGAAAATTTTCGTATAGCCTATGACTTTTTTGACATCGATAAAATAATTTTATACGACGATAAAAAGGTTGCATCACTAAAAGAAAACAAAGGAATTATTCGCAATGAAAGAAAGATAAAGGCGAGTATAGAAAATGCTAAAATTTTTAAAAATATCCAAGAAGAATTCGGTTCCTTTAAATCGTATCTTTTATCGTTCGCTAAAGATAAAATCATCTACGAAAATGATCTTACGACGAACTATTTATCGGACGAAATATCGAGAGATTTAAGAAATCGTGGCATGCATTTTGTCGGTTCGACGATTATTTATTCTTTTTTGCAAGCGATAGGACTAATAGTATCTCACGATAAAGACTGTTTTTTATATAAAGAAAAAGACCGAGAGGTCTAATTTATCAAATCATTTTTTACACAATATGGAATGACTTCGTTTTTAAGAGTATTAGAAAGGCTCTCGCCTGACATAGAAGTATCGTACCATAAGAATTTTTCTATTTCTTCTGAAGTAGCAAGCTCTCCCTTTAGTTCCCCTTTATAAATAAAGACAAAAAAGTGTATTGGAGTTACGCCGTCGCTAGTAGCTATTTCGTCGAACTCCATAATGAGTTCAAATAAGGACTCGTCAAAGAGTGCTTTACTACCCAACTCTTCATGACACTCTCTTATAGCGGCTTTTAATGGAGTTTCATTATCTTCAACACGACCACCTATCATTTGATAAGTAGGTCTTTTTCTAGGTTTATCTATCAATAACTTTTTATTATCGAAAAACATCGTTCCAACTACATTCATATTATCTCTCTTTTCTAATTTTCTTTTTTTGTTACGACAAATTTTTTGCCTACGCTTTTTTTGTCCAAAGATTGAACTTTTTCTTCGATTCCGGACTCTTCGTATCTAGCATTGAGCTTTTCTTCAGTACTTGTTTCTTGAACTGTCTCTAAAGCATCTAAATAGGCTTCTTTAGATATACCTAACTTTTCTTCCAACTCTTTGATTTCTAAAGAAATATCTTCTAGGTTTACCTCTAGTTCATATTTTTGGTCTTTTGCATTGTTTAGCTCTTCCACGAGTTCTTTTAGTTTTTCATTTATTAATTGTAATCTCTTTTGTATTTCGTCTTTAGATTTATATTTTTTCCTTATTTTTCTTATCGTTTTAACATTTAACTTTTCTTCTTTGCAAGCTTGATAAAACGTTTTTGTTATTAAAACTGCAAATACAGTTGTAACAGCAAATAACCCTATACACAAAATAGTTTTATATAAACCACTAACTACGCCTAGCGTTATCATTGAATAGTTATAGACAAAGTACATGAACAAAACTATTAGCTCAAATATAATACTCAAAAAGCTTACAGTAATAAAACGCAATACGTATAAAGGATATCTTTTGTATTTTTTTAGTTCATCTTTGATTGTCTTTGAATTCATTTCTAAAGATTGTATTTTATCACCTAGTTCACATATCGAAGAAGAACACGCTTCTATTCTCTTAATCAAATCATCTCTTTCATTCTTTTTGTCATTTATTTTTTTATTTAGTAATCCCAACAATTTGTTGAATTTGTCGTTCATTTTTCCCACTCCAAACGTAAATCTCTATGAAATTAGTGATAAGATAACATAACAAACGGTTTATGTCAATTCTTAAGCTTTTAAAATAACAAAAAAAAGAACAGTAATTCTATTCTTTGTAAGCTATA
>CANDHX010000121.1 GCA_947384645.1 uncultured Mycoplasmatota bacterium
CCTACAGTTACACTCTTTCCCTACACGACGCTCTTCCGATCTGAAAAGAAAGCAGTCGATGACCCGAGCGAATATACGGCAAGTGCCATAATAGGTCAATCTCCAAGTGCTGGAGAAAAAGTTCCAGAAGGCGGTACCATAATTTTATATATTCCTGATATCGAAGAGATGTATCCGGATTTTACTTCGGGAGATTACACCCTTTCCGAAATTCAAGATTTCGCTAAAAAGTACAGTTTGAATTTGAATATAAAATATGTCGAAACGAGCGAATATCCAGCTGGAACTATAATAGCTCAGAGTAGGTCTGCAAACACGAGAATTGCTACAGGAGCAGCCTTCACGATTACGATTGCCGCAGAACCACAAGACATCGATACTCCAGAAGGTGAAATAAGTGAATAATACTTTAAACGGAATAATAATAAAAATAATAAGCAATCTATATACTGTCTTAGCGGACAAAGAAATATACGAGTGCCGAGCTCGTGGAAAATTTAGAAAAGACAACATAACCCCTCTAGTAGGGGACTTTGTCGTTATAGATAAAGAGAATTCTTACATCCTCGAAATAAAAAAGAGAAGAAACGAACTATCTCGCCCTTCGATAGCCAACGTAGATGTCGCTCTCATTTTGACGAGTGTGAAAGAACCAGACTTATCTTTAAATCTTCTAGATAAAGAACTTCTCTGTATCGAGAGTGTCCAAGTCATGCCGATAATCTGTCTATCTAAAATGGACTTACTTACCAAAGAAGAATTGAAGAGTTTAAAACCGATAATCGATTATTACAAAAAAATAGGGTATAAAGTCATAACGAATAAAAAAATCTTTACTCTAAAAAGACTCATAAAAGGAAAAACTGTCGTTTTAACGGGTCAAACCGGGGCGGGCAAAAGTACCCTTCTAAACAAATTAGATTCTCGCCTAAATTTAAAGACGAGCTCAATCAGTAAAGCCTTAGGTAGGGGTGTTCACACGACTAGACACACCGAGCTTTTCGATGTATCTTCATCTCTTATTGCAGATACTCCTGGCTTTAGTGCGCTAGATTTGACATTTCCTAAAGACGACTTAAAACATTTGTTTATAGAGTTTAACGGTTATAGATGCAAATACAAAGATTGTATGCACATAAATGAGACCGACTGCGGTGTAAAAAAAGCTCTAGAAGAAGGAAAAATAAGAAAATCTAGATATGAAAATTATATAAAATTTAGAGGTGAAATGAAGTGAAAAAAATAGCAGTATCGATACTATCTTCTTTATATGACGAAGAGACGACTATTAAAAAAATAGACGAAACCGATGTCGATTACATCCATGTAGATGTCATGGATAATACTTTTGTATTAGGATCGACTCCTAAAAGAGAACACTTGCAAAATAGCATTAAACCATTAGATGTCCACCTCATGGTATCAAGACCCTTCGAATACATTTTAGAATTTGCATCCCTAAATGCCAAAACCATTTCGATTCACGTCGAGCTCGAAGACGACTTAAATGCTCTTCTAGATTATATAAAATTTTTGAAAATAGATTGTGGACTAGCAATAAACCCAGAAACTCCGGTTGAAAAACTTAAACCATATTTAGAAAAATTAGACGAAGTCCTAATTATGCTCGTGACCCCTGGCAAAGGCGGACAAGCGATGAACGAAGAAGCAGTAAGCAAAATAGAAGAACTTATAGAGATAAGAGAAAAAAGAAAGTTGAAATTTAAAATAGCCGTCGACGGTGGAGTTAACGATAAGACAGTAAGCAGAGTAGCGAGTGCTGATATAATAATATCTGGTTCGTACATCGCTATGAGCGAAGAATACCAAGCGAGAATAGATACTTTGAGAGAAAAAGCAAAATAAAAAAATAGACGTATTAATACTTTCCAAAATTTTCACGAATTGTTATAATAGATAAAGAAAGAAGTGCGATAATATGCAAAAAATAATTATAAAAAGTTATGAACCGAAGAAGAGCTTAGTCGTCCCGATTATCTTTTTAATCGTCGGATTGCTTTTAACGATTAATCCAGGAGACATTGTAGAATTCGTATCATACATCTTTGGTGGTGTATTCTTAGCTCTTGGTGTGTCTAAGATGATTGCGGACACTAAAAGAATGGATAAAACGACAGGAGATACGTTCTATAGTATCATGATGATCGTGCTAGGTATAATATTCATCTTTTTCTCTGGAACGATAGAATTCATAATAAGGTTAGCAATAGGTGTTTGGATAATAATCAATGCCCTTAATACTATAGCCTTTGGAGCTAATCTCATGAGAGTCGACAGAAAATCGGTCGTAAGCTTAATAATCGGTTTTATACTATTGTTGATGGGTCTATATACAGTATTCGTATCAAACCTCGTACTATCTGCTATAGGACTTGTCTTAATAATCTATGGAGCACTTTCCATTGTCGACTATTTCTATGCTTTAGCTAAAAATAAATAGGGAGTTAAAAGCGATGTTAAAAATCAAAAATTTAAAAGTTGAAGTAGATGACAAAGTAATCATCGATGGACTAGACTTAGAAATACCTAAAAACGAAATACACGTTTTAATGGGACCTAATGGAGCCGGTAAGAGTTCTATATGTAGAACTATTTTAAAAGATCCACGTTATCGTATAACGAGAGGAGAAATAACTTTTAATAAAGAAGATATCAAAGACTATACGACTAACGAAGTTGCCAAAATGGGTATCTTTTTGCTCATGCAAAACCCTGTCGATATACCAGGAGTAACGAATGCCGAAATGCTAAGAACCGCTCTTGTCGAAAGAGGAGTAAAAGAGTCTATTTTTGAATTCAACAAAAGGCTAACCGAGTCTTGTGCCAATTTAGGAATAGATAAAGACTTCATTCACCGCAATATAAATGAATATATGAGTGGTGGAGAACGCAAAAAAAACGAGCTTTTACAAATAAATGTCCTAAAGCCTTCTTTCATAATATTGGACGAGCTTGATAGTGGCCTCGATGTCGACGGACTTAAAAGCCTATCGAATGGACTACTAGCTTACAAAGAAAAGATGAAAGCTTCCTTTCTCATAATAACTCATCATACTAACATTTTAGAATACTTACATCCCGACAAAGTATATATATTAAATGGTGGTAAAATAGTCGCCACAGGAAACGAAAAATTAGCCTATTCAGTCGAAAAAATTGGCTATAAAGGGGCGTTTAGTATAAGTGAATGATAAAGATTTGAATAGAATAGTAGTGAGTGGTGGTATCATAGATTGGGACAAATATATGAACGCTGCTCATTTGATTATAAAAGGAGATACAGTTATAAACGCCATAAATCTTCATAATGACCTAAACTTGAAGATAAAGATAGAAAAGGGAAAATCCTTAGTAATAAATATGTTCGACTACGCCGTATCTTTAGATGTAGCACTAGTAATAGAAGCCGACGAAAACTCGAATTTTGTAATAAATTCTTCTTTCATCTCAGACGTAAAATACACTTTGAACATCGACACGATTGCCTATGGAGATAACACTTTTGGCGAAGTCAACATACGGGGAATTAACGAACGAAATAGTGTTATTCGCATCGTTATGAATGGAACAGTAGCAGGTAAGACTAAAAATTGCGTATTAAACGAATATGCCCACGTCTTAAACAAGAGTAACAATTCGAACGTAATAATTCCTAATCTGATCGTCAATACGAATGAAGTCGAAGCCAATCACGGCGTTACAGTCGGACAAATCGACGAAGAAAAGCTCTTTTATCTCTTGAGTAAAGGTATAAGTCGCCCTGTAGCGGCTAAAATAATTGAAGAAGGTTTCTTGCTTTCTATAATGCCAGACGATATACATGAAAAAATTAAAAATATACTCGTAGGGAGGTGAAAAGATAGATGAATAAAACGCTAGACTTTCCGATGTTAAACAAAGATTTAATATATTTCGACAATGGCGCAACGACCTTTAAACCCCAATGTGTAATCGATGCCATAGACGACTATTATACTAACTATACTGCTAATGCCCATAGAGGAGACTACGGAATAAGCCTTAAAGTAGACATGGCTTACGAAGGAGTTCGTGATAAAGTACAAAAGTTTATCAATGCTAAAAAGCGTGAAGAAATAGTCTTAGATCGGAAGAGCACACGTCTGAACTCCAGTCACAATCCGGAATCT
>CANDHX010000122.1 GCA_947384645.1 uncultured Mycoplasmatota bacterium
ATACGTATTCTAATTCAGTAAAAGAGTGCTTTAAATCTATTATCTTTTTTGCATTGCTAAAACCTACTGACAAGAATAATTTAAGAGATAAATACCTAATAGACTCCCGTAAAATTTTATTACCATAAACTTCTATAATGTGCTCTTCTATTTTAGATAATAAATTATAATTTATATTTTGAACCTGCGCTTCGTTTAAATAACCCGCAAAACTTGTTGCTTCATATGGAGTAAATTCCTTTATGCCTCCTGGTTCATAAGTAATAACATTTCTACTGTAAAATATCAATCCTTTAAAATCGTCTAAATATAAAAGCATGCTTGCACTAACGCTACCGTTCACTATTCTTCTAAAAAGGCTGTTAATCGAAATATCACTATCGGCTTCTTCTTCTTTCTCTAGTTTAGAAATGACGCTTGCCATATACGCTTCTCTAAATCTTATATAATATTCATTTTGAGTATCTATGATTTTATTTTTTAATAGTACTTTAAAACAAACAGCTAATGAAATACATTCATAATTTATTAAAACGTCTGCATTTTCAAAATCGATGAGGTTCAAAAGGTCTATTGCAGTACTTAAAAGTTCTTCTCCTTGTCCTTTTTCTATCAATTCTTGAAACTCACGCTCTTTATTTATTCTGATATTTTCTTCAAAATAATAGAATAAATCACGATAAATTTGGTTTCTTCTATCGATGAAATCCAAAGTATCGATAGGACAATAGAGTAAGAAGTCTTCTAAAGTTTCGAGATCTACTCCATTTAATGCAGTTAATAACTCATACCACTCTTTAGCGCTTAGCAATTTAAATTGCTCTTTAAATATTACAAAAACCTCATCTTTTGTTTTACCCCAAAGAGATCCTAAAAATTCAGAGAGGAATTTCTTATCTACTATTAACTTCTTAATCTTATCGCTTAATTCGCCTAAAAATGCTTTTTGCAAATAAGAATGCAATCTTCCAAAAAACTCTGGCAAAAACTCGATTTCGATATCTTTTATTCTTGCTAGAAAACCGTTTTGACGCAATATTTCTATGGCTTCTTTTTCATTTTGACGATATCCGATATTCTTGTCGATAAATTTATCTATAAACGGTATAAAAACTTCATCGGAAAAACCGTATATATAGTCACTATATATTGATGCTATACTTCTTTGTACTACGAAGCTTTCTATATCAAAAATGTATTTTATAAATATATTTCCGTCTAACAAAATAATCCTGTGTTTATATTCTTTAAAAATCAGTTCATTTATCTCTGGAGTGTCATAAGAGAACAAATCTAAAAGTGTAGATGGTTCCATCTTATCATAGCGAACTTTAAAGTCGACGATAGAACTCTTCCTTAACTCATTAGGAAGCCTACTTATAAGCAAAGTAAAATAATTATTGGAAAGCTCTTTCAATTTTTGAGGATTTCTTTTCCAAAAATCGTATATGGCTTCTTTATCATCCAAAGAAGTTTCGAGTAAGTACATAAAAGCATCGCTCGGAATACTTTCATATTTGGTTTTAAAATGTTTTTCAAAAAGTAAAATACTATTGCCAGATAGAGTAGACAGAAAATCGGCAAAACATTGGACACTCAAACCCTCGATTTTATCTTTATACTCTATAAAAAGTGTCTCAAGGCTTTCATCTCGTAAATAGACAGAAAGATTAGTAAATTCTTTTTCGTCTAAATTTGTAACAAATTCTTTAGTAACTTTTAAAAATCTTTGTTGAGCTTTAAACTCCAAAACTCCTAAAAAACTTAAGACATCGTTAAAGTCTGTTAAAACTATTTTGCTCTTGAACTTAGAAATCATATTTTTCTGATTTTCTAAAGATAAAGTTATTATAAAACTTTGGATAGCATAAGAAGATAATTCACAGCCAAATTTGCTCAACAAAAATAGCTTTTCGTTTTCACTCAAGAGATAACTCAATTCTGCAATAAGCATAGTGTCTAAGTTATTTATATTACTAATCTCTTGATAAGTATACTTACTTATTGCTGCTCTTTTATTTGCAATCATTTTAAATGTCATAATATCGATTTTTGCGTCTCGGTTATACCACTTTTCGATTGTAGCTATTTTCCTATCTAAAAAACTATAAATTTCATCTATTTGATAAGGGGACATCGAAAGTATTTCGTTTTCATGTTCAACTAAAAATTTTTTCACACTTTCAAATGCTTCTCTTTTCACTTTAGAAAAAAATATCAGCAAAAAATTCTTCATAATCAAAACCACCTAATTAAAATTAATTGATAGAATAGCACAAACTCTTTGTAAATGCAATTTTATGCGTCAAAAAAATGCCCGTTATCGATTAAAAAGGCATTTTCAAATACTTCCTAAATTAATTCTAATTTTCTTTTAATCAAGAGACGTCCATATAGCTGGTTCTTGTGGGATAGTATTTTTTGGAGTAAAACCAAATAATAAACCTTGCATCCCGTCATATTTACTTTTTATTGAACTATGAAAATTTAAATCTCGTTACATATATATATAATAGACTCGATACTATCATCTAGATTTAATATTTTATCAATTTCTTTTTTTATTTCTAACTCCTCACTTGTATATAGGTTTGGTGCAATCTGAGATAACCAATCTTCGTGATTTAAAGGTTCACAATCATTATTTGAATATATTTGAACTTTATTATTTAATGATAAACCATCTTTTTTTGTATTATTAAAATAACATAAAAGACTTACTATGAACAAAACACTTGCTATAAAAATATAAAAAAATCTTTTTAACATACGCAACCTCCTTCCTTACAGTATAAAAATATTATCATAAAGGTTTTTTTCTTGTAAATATTAATTTAAATATTGCTAAAACCAACTATTTCTAAGAAACTCTATTATCAACTTATACGAAAAATTAGTGACTAAAAATAAATGCAAAAACCTCATCAATAAGTTAAAAAGGCATTTTCAAATTCCCATTAGAGAACTGTTTCATCATCATTTTCATCTGTTCAAATTGTTTTAAAAGTCTATTGATTTCTTCGACACTTCTTCCACAGCCAGAAGAAATCCTTTGTTTCCTGCTGTGTTTAATCTCTTCTGGATGTTTCCTCTCATATGGAGTCATCGATAAAATTATAGCTTCTATATGAGCCATATCTTTGGGATTTATTTGCATACTAGATATTCCTGCATTCCGAGCTCCTGGTAACATCTTTAACAAGTTTTCCAAAGGCCCCATTTTTTTAATTTGCCTCATAGTGTTCAAGAAATCGTCCAAATCGAATTTTCCCTTTTGCATTTTTCTAGCTAAGTCGGTCGCTTCATCGATATCTATAGAGTCTTGTACCTTCTCAGCGATAGACAAAATATCACCCATATCTAAAATCCTATCGGTCATTCTCTCTGGGTCGAATAGAGTTAATCCGTCCATTTTCTCAGAGTCACCTATGAATTTGATAGGTACATTTGTGAGATGCCTGATAGAAAGAGCTACGCCGCCCTTAGTATTGCCGTCCATTTTGGTAAGCACAGCTCCTGTTAAATTCAATTTTTCATCGAATCCCTTTATGACATTTATGGCATCTTGTCCCATCATAGCGTCGACTACCAATAAGACTTCATCCAATTTAAAGTTATCATTGATACTCACTAATTCGTCCATTAATACTTCATCTATTTGTAGTCTACCAGCTGTATCTATTATTATGAAATCGTTTTTGTTTTCTTTGGCAACCTCGAGTGCATTCTTGATGATTTCTAGTGGTGCTTTAGTACCCTCATCATACACCGGAATATTCAAAGATTTTCCTATTTGTTTCAACTGATCTATGGCAGCTGGTCTATAAACATCGCAGGCTACGAGCAAAGGATTTTTGCTGAACTTTTTTCTGACATAATTAGCAATCTTTCCACTAGTAGTCGTCTTACCACTACCTTGAAGCCCAACCATCATAATGATAGTAGGATTCGATTCGGTAGACAAAGTGCTCTCCTTTTCTCCCAACAAAGAAATGAGTTCATCTCTTACAATTTTTATAAATAATTCGTCCGGTTTAATACTCTTACCGACTTCCATACCTAAAGCCTTATCTTTGACATTCTTGACGAAACCTTTTACCACTTCAAAGTTTACATCGGCTTCGAGTAGAGCCATTC
>CANDHX010000123.1 GCA_947384645.1 uncultured Mycoplasmatota bacterium
CTACACCTACAGTTACACTCTTTCCCTACACGACGCTCTTCCGATCTAGGAGGTAAAAGTATATCATTCGAACGTCCGATAATCGATGAAGAAGCCAAAAAAGTTTTAGCACTCCACGGACTAAATGCCGAAGATTTAAAAATACCAGATGAAATTTTAAGTGTAGTTAAAAATATGATGACTAGATGTAATAGAGATTTAGGTATCATATGTGGATTTGACTTTATACTTAATAAAAAGGACGGTTTATGGTATTACTTAGAATGTCAAGCTCAACCTGCGATAGATGAATGGCTCATAGCCAAGGGTTACGATTTGCCAAAACAATACGACTTTGATAACTTTATTAATGAAATCGATAAAGAAAATCAAATACGCCTAGAAGCCCTAGAACAAACTGTCGAATATAGAAAAAAAACTAACAAACAGATGTAAAAGCCAGTTTAAATGCTGGTTTTTTAGTGGGATAATTCTTAAAAAATGAGAAAAATAAAATCTACCCGGTATAATAATAATTAGAGGATGAAATTTAAAAAAGATAAAAAGAAAGGCAAGTGATACACGATTAGAAGGAAGTGAAATATTGAAAACGGCTAGTTCAAAAGAAAGAATTAGTAAAGAATTTATAACTTGTCGAGTAGATCAAATGTTTAAAACAGTCGTAATCGATGAAAAAAATCCCAAAATATTAGAAGCTTTGCTCTCTTGTATTATAGGAGGTAATCCAAAAATTAAATCTTGGCCTAGCACTGTCATTACAAATACGACCTCTAAAGAAAAAGCTAAAAATAGGGATCTAGTCGTCATCCTAGACGTAATTTACATCAATTTAGAAGTAGAAACAGGTCTTGGAAAAGTAGTTAGAAGCCAACTGTTTACCTACCATGCATCGATGTGGAAACAAAGCATACTAAAAGGCGAAAAGTACGATACGAAAACTCTCATTTTACAAATAGTTCTCCAGTTTGGTCTGAGTCCCAAAGGACAAGTCATGAGAGAATACAAAATGCAATCGATTGAAGAAAAGACGGGCAAGATAGATACATGGATAGAAAATTTCAAAACGATTGAGGTTAATATGGCAAGACTAAAAAAATTGTGGTATGATAATTCTAATGAAGACATCGAGAAATACAAATACTTGATGATGCTCGACATGAATAAAGAAGAACTCACGAGTCTTCGAAGAAAAAAGGAGAGTGATGAAATAGTGGAAGAATTTGCCGATAAAGTATGTGAATTAAACGATAGCCCAAATTTTATAAATACGATTGGAAAAGAGAAAGAACGAGAATACAGACATAATACGGAGCTATATCTTGCCCATGAAGAAGGTATGGAAAAAGGCATAGAGCAAAACAGATTAGAAAATGCCAAATCGCTTATAAAAATAGGAATAGATAAAAGCAAAATAATCGATGCTCTAAACTTAACACAAGAAGAGATTAAGTTACTAGGAATATAAAAATTTTCTTGCAAAACTACCTATACTTTGATATAGTACTTATAGATTTTTACATTGTTTGTATGATTTTCCTTTTCTTACATACAAAGTTTAAATTGTTTTAAAAAAACATAAAGGAGGAAGAATTTATGGCAGTTACTAAAGAACAAAGACTAGCCCGTGTTAAAGAATTCGGTAAAAATGAAAAAGATTCTGGTAGAACAGAAGTACAAATTGCAATTCTTACAGATGAAATTAACGATTTAACAGAACATTTAAAAGTTCACAAACACGACTATCATTCAAAACGTGGTCTTCTAATGAAAGTTGGTAAAAGACGTAGCCTTTTGGACTATCTAAAGAAAACAGACGTAGTCAGTTATCGTGAACTTATCAAAAAACTTAATATTAGAAAATAAGGCACTACATTTTTTAGTGTCTTTTTATATATGAAAGAGGTATTTATGAAAAAAGAATTTAAACTAGATTTTAGGGGAAGAGAAATAACGATTGAAACAGGAGAACTAGCTAAACAAGCTAATGGAGCAGTTTTAGTAAGATATGGGGATACTGTAGTTTTAAGTTGTGCTGTCATGAGCGACAACGTAAGTACAGCTGACTTCTTTCCACTAACAGTATTGTATCAAGAAAAGCTTTACTCAGTTGGTAAAATCCCTGGAGGATTTATAAAAAGAGAAGGACGCCCAACAGATGAAGCAACCCTAAATGCTCGACTTATCGATAGACCTATTAGACCGATGTTTGCCGATGGCTTTAGAAATGAAGTACAAGTCATTAACACCGTTCTATCCGTCGATCCCGATAACTCTCCCGAAATGGCCGCAATGCTAGGAGCTTCTTTAGCTCTAACGATAAGCGATATTCCTTTTGATGGTCCAATAGCAGGAGTCCGAGTTGGCAAAATAGGAAAGGAATACATCATCAATCCGACTGTTTTAGAAAGTGAAGAATCCGAACTAATTTTGACTCTTGCAGGAACTAAAACTGACGTCTGCATGATAGAAGCAGGCGCTAAAGAAGTATCTGAAGAGACGATGTTAAAAGCGATTGAATTCGGGCAAAAAGCGATTAAAGAGTTATGCATTTTCCAAGAAGAAATAAGAGAGGCTGTCGGACGAGAAAAAGTCACAGTCGATTTAGTTGCGATTGACCCAGAACTCACTACTATAGTTAAAGATTATGCAAGAGAAGCGATGAAAGATGCTCTTTTATTAAAGGTAGAAAAAGACGCTAAAAACGAAGCTGTTGAAAACGTCAAAGTTCAGACAATCGGGCATTTTAGTGAAATATACGCCGAAAACGAGTCTTTAGCGGATATCTTAAAAGATGTAAGAACTCTAGTCGATGAACTAGAAGCCGAACTTGTAAGAGATATGATAGTAATCGAAGGTATTAGACCAGACGGCAGAGCTCTAGATGAAATAAGACCATTGAGTGCTAAAATAGATTTATTGCCACGTACGCATGGAAGTGCTCTATTTACTAGAGGACAAACACAGGCACTAAGTACCACGACACTTGGGGCAATTGGAGAACATCAGATATTAGATGGTCTTGGAATTGAAGACATGAAAAGATTTATGCTTCATTACAATTTTCCAAACTATAGTGTAGGAGAAACAGGAAGATATGGGGCTCCTGGAAGAAGAGAAATAGGACATGGTGCCCTAGGAGAAAGAGCCCTTCTTCAAGTAATGCCAGACGAACAAGAATTTCCATATACGATTCGTGTAGTAAGCGAAATATTGGAAAGCAACGGTTCGTCGAGTCAAGCTTCTATTTGTGCTGGATGTTTAAGTCTAATGGCCGCAGGAGTACCTATAAAAGCCCCAGTTGCAGGTATCGCTATGGGACTAATAACCAAAGACAAAAAACACGCAATACTAACGGACATCCAAGGTTTAGAAGACCACATGGGTGATATGGATTTCAAAGTTGCCGGAACTAAAAACGGAATAACAGCCTTACAAATGGACATCAAAATCAAAGGTATAACAAAAGCCATATTAAAAGAAGCACTTACACAAGCCCATAAAGCTAGACTTGAAATACTAGATTTGATGACGAGCATCATAAGTGAACCTCGTAAAGAATTGTCACCTTATGCTCCAAAAATTGCTTGCTTAGATATCAAACCGGAAAAAATCAAAGACGTCATCGGACGTGGGGGAGAGATGATTACCAAAATTATTCTAGAAGCATCGAATACAAAAACCGTAAACGATAAAGACTCAGTCAAAGTAGATATCGATGACGATGGACATGTAGTGGTCTATCACACAGATAAAGCAATCATCGATAAAACTATAGAGATGATTAAAAATGTCGTAAGAGAAGTAGAAATAGGAAAAATCTATACAGGTAAGGTTACCAAAGTCGAAGACTTCGGCTGCTTCGTCGAACTTTGGAGTGGATGCGAAGGAATGGTTCACGTATCACAACTTTCAACAGAAAGGGTCAATAAACCGAAAGACATCGTCAAAGTTGGAGACGAAATAATTATAAAAGCAACTGGAATAGACCAAAGAGGAAGACTAAATCTTTCGAGAAAAGATGCTCTACCTAAAAAAGAAGAAAAGAAATCTAATGAAAAAATCGACGAATAATATTGTTTA
>CANDHX010000124.1 GCA_947384645.1 uncultured Mycoplasmatota bacterium
GTGTGAAGCACGAGTAAGGCTCAAATGGATAAAGCACGGAGATAATAAACGAAGCGTTTGCGAAAAAATGACTCTTCGTTTTTTCGCCACAAAATATATTTTATAAATTTTGTACCAGCTTCAATGTTGAAGCTGGTACAAATGTTTTTCAGTTTAATTTGGGAATAGGTTATTAATAAACGACGGGTATTATGTTATGTTAGGCGTTTTGTGTACAGTTGATTTTTTTATCTGGTCGCTCTCGCCTTACAATTATAACAGTAATGCTAATGAGTTCATTTTGAATACTAACGGTGATTTGAACTATGCGAATGTCCATAGTCCTGACGGTGCGGTCGCTCACAAGCTACCTGTTAAGATTAGATTATTCTAATGTCACCGAGAGTCATCGGGTATATGCCTTATGACGAGAGGAAACATCTATTAAAAGAAATCTATAAAATGATTGGTAACAAATCTATTTCCTGTGGAGATGCTCCCGAATACATATGAAACACGTAGATTTTGTGTAAGCTATTATGCAAACTACTAGAGGTTTCATTTTTTATTTGGACAAAAAATACTACTACTAAAATTTTACACATATAATTAAATGGTGAGTTCGATGAATATAAAGAACAACATACTGAATTATTTGTGTGATAAAGATTACGTAGTGTGCTTATATGAAGACTGTATATATGTATTTAATTATGTCTATTTAGAGGAGTTTAATGATAATAGAATTTCTGTCAATCTCGTCGATAGAAGAGTAATAATTAGCGGTTCAAAATTATTAATTGTAAAAATGACAAAAGAAGAACTTCTCATTAGAGGTAAAATAGAAAACCTTAAAGTGGAGTATAAAAATGAATAAAATTAGGATAAAATTGTTTGATGATAATCAGTATTCCATAAAATATCTCTATAGGAAAAAAGTTAACGTTTATGATATAGAGTATAGAGATAGTGGAAATATATATACAATTCTAGAAGACGATTTAGATAAAATTTGGGTTAATTCTTTAGAAGTAGTGTCTTATAGAGGATATAAAAATTTTCTTTATAAATTAAAGGCTAATAGGCACTTTTTAATTGCTATTTTTATATCGATTGCATTGTTAGTTTTTTTCTCCAATATCATAATGAATGTCACAGTAATTCATTCGGATAAAGATATAAGGACTTTAGTATTAGACGAGCTCTATGATAGAGGAGTTAAGCCTTTTATTTTTAAGAAATCTTTTAGCGAACTACAAGATATAAAGAAAAAAATAAAAGATGAATACAAAGACGATATCGAATGGTTAGAGATAATCGATGAAGGGATGAAGTATACTGTTAGAGTTGAAGAGAGAATAATTACAAAAGAGGAAAGCGAACCCCAGTATTGCGATATAGTTAGTACTAAAGATGCTGTAGTTTTAAGTGCTGTTTCGAGTAAAGGGCAAACAATCGTAGCCCCAACTGACTTAGTTAAAAAAGATAGCGTTTTAATAAGTGGACAAATAAAGTTCAATGAAAGTGTTAAAAGTCATGTATGTGCTAAAGGAGAAGTGTATGGAAATACGTGGTATAGAGTTTCTATATCAGTACCTTTAAATCACGAAGTCAAAGAATATACCGGCTTAAAGAAAAGAAATATAGGACTTGAATATGGAAGCAGCTATATGAGAATTTTTAGAGTACACCTGGATGAATACGAAGTAGAAAAGAAGAAGTTATTTTCTATTGGGCGTTTTGCTATTTATAAAGAGAGTGTAAAAGAATATAAAACGAATACTGAAATCTACAATGAAAATGAAGCAAAGGAGGAAGCATTAAAACAAGCAAAAGAGAAGATGCAAATGAAGCTCGACGATAAAGCGACAATAATAGACGAAAAAGTTTTGCAAAGTGACATCTATAATAGTATAATTAGTTTAAGTGTATTTTACTCAGTTAAGGAACCAATAGGTAAAAGGGTCATAAGAGATGTTACAATGGATGAGTCACTTGATGATATAGCGAAAGAGGATAAGGAGTTGGAGTAGATGTTCAGTTTGCCAAAAGAAGCACATACGATTATACTTAGTATTTGGCCAATGCTACTCATATTTATAGTAGTATTAACGACGATTAGGATTAATTATATATTAGAAAAAGGAGAGAAATTTGTTCTTTATAAAGAGTTTTTTTCTCTTGCTTTTGTAATCTATATACTTCTTTTGTTCGAACTTGTTACAAATACAGATTTAGTAAGCTATTCTAATAATTTTATACCTTTTAAGGAAATTTTTAGATATCAAATAGGTAGTAGACAATTTTATTTAAACGTCGTCGGAAATATAGTCATATTTTTACCTTTTGGTTTCTTTATAAGTCTATACTTGAATTCCCAAAAGTTAAATAGGCCTCTAATAATAACTTTTATCACGAGTCTTACTATAGAATTAGTACAGATGTTTATAGGTAGAAGCTTTGATGTCGACGACATTTTATTAAACTGTCTGGGTGGAATTTGTGGATTTCTTTTGTTTATCGGGTTATCTGCTATTAAAAGACATTTACCGAAATTTTTACAAAGAGATATCGTCTATAATATATTGACAGGTATTTTAATTATATTTATAATACTCTATGTTTTAAGGTTGTGGGGTGTTAAAATTTGAAACAATACGGTATTACAGACGATTTCGGTTATGATAAAGATTATGCTTATTTAGACGATTTAATAGATTTAGCGATTGATAAACTTAAAATAGAAGGCATTTTTTCTATAACTTTTATTGGTGATGAAGCGATGCATGAAATGAATAAGAACTATCGAAACATCGATAGAACAACAGATGTGTTGTCCTTTGCTCTAAACGATAGAGCAGATAATTTCGATAGAGCCATAACCATTCTTGGAGATATTTTCATTTCTATTCCTAAGATGAAGGAACAAGCTTTAGAGTACGGTCATAGTGAAAAACGAGAACTATCTTTTTTAGTGATTCACGGGTTACTTCATTTATTAGGATATGACCATATGGAAAAGGAAGACGAGAAGGTCATGTTCGACTTACAGAAAGAGGTGTTGTTTGATGCAGGTATCACGAAATAAAAGTAAATATAAGGGTTTTAAAAGGGTTTGTTATAGTACTAAGTATGCAATTGATGGTTTGATTTATGCATATGCTCATGAACACAGTTTGTGGTTGCATGGAGTACTTTCGACTCTATCTATCATTTTAGGTTTTGTACTTAAAATCAGTCTTATGCAATGGAGTATAATTTTGATTTCTTTAGCGGTCATTTTAGCTTTTGAATTAGTTAATACAGCTATGGAGGCCTGTGTCGACATGGTTACTTTAGAATATAATGAATTAGCTAGAATTGCTAAAGACTGCTGTAGTGGTGCTACATTTGTTATGTCTATGGCTGGCGTGATAATAGCCATTGTAATATATGGCCCTAAAATTTTATATTTTTTAGGAAGATTATAGTTTTTAATTTATTTAATATACAGTTTAAAACAGCATCGATTAGTGCTGTTTTTATTCTCTTAAACTATTTTTTTCTGTGGCTTGATAAAATTATATGCCTAATTGTTTAGCCTCGTCTTCAGTTAAGTTTAAAGCCTCGATTATCTTATTTTTATCGAATCCGACGTTTAGAAGCGATTTAGCGTTTTCGAGTCTAGTTTCTAAGATACCATCTGCAAATCCTTTTTTTGTACCATCTGCAAATCCTTCATTATAACCTATCTCTCTTGAAGCTTCTTCTAATAATTTTTGTTTATCATAGAAAAGATAGGCATCTATATTCGTATCCATATTATCTAACTTCTCGTTTACTTTATCCATAATCACATCACCTTCATAAAGTTTCTTTCTCATATCTTTATTCTCACACACGAATGCATATAAGAGATATTCTAAAGAATCTTTTTCATATTTTTTTATATCAGTATAATCTATTTCGCTTAAGAAATCTAGGTTTATATCCACTATTTTTATGAGTTCATTTCGAACTAATTTATACGTTTCTTCCAAC
>CANDHX010000125.1 GCA_947384645.1 uncultured Mycoplasmatota bacterium
TTATATAAACACCTGAAATCTTTTCGATTAATTCGCTCGTTACACAATCGCTTTGTACAAAACCGTATTCGAATAGAGTCCTCTCTTCTCCACAAGTCTGCACACTCATACCGTGTTCACCTGCTATTTTTGAATAATTTTTACCTATTACCTCTAAATCGCCTTCGCTAAATTCTTGCAAATTAAGAGTCTTTATATTGTTTAAAGTATTTTTATACATATCTACAAACGAGACGACTATTGTGTCTATAAATCCTTCCAATTCTGATGTCATACTTTCAAAAGCCCTTATGTGATAATCTAAGTCGTACTTGGAATTTAAAAGAATAGGGTCATACCGTATAAATAATCGTTCCTTGCCTATTAGACGAGACAGTTTTTTAATAGCATCTATCGTCACTTTTTTAGAAGGTACATTTGGTTCTATATCTGTGCCATAAGGCGTAAGAGTCACAAATACTATAAAAGGTATTTTTATTTCAGCTATTCTTTTGAGAAGAGGCAAAGGATTTTTTGTACAAAATACGATTGCATCTACATCGCAAAAATCGATTCTATGTACGAGACTCTCATAAAAAGGGTTTCTCACGTATAAGAAACCCTTATTCATTCTTTCCATAAACCAATCCATGTAAAAAGCTACTATATCAGTTCTTCCACTTACATTTAAAACCACTTACAACCACTCCATTTAAAGGCATCATCTATATGATATCAGAGAAATGTTTTATAAGTAAAGATACAATTTTTTGAAAAAATATATTTGCTTTTGAAAACTAATCGTCGTCGATAATGCTATCTGTGATAGACTCAATAGAGTCTCCAATAGTTCTTACGTTAAATTTGCCCGAGTTTATGTACCAATCTGGCTGAGTCTTTACTATTCCTTCGAATTTTTTAATCCACTTATCTGTCGCCCCTAAAACGTAAGCAAAAGGCAATAAATCGAAACAATAACTCGGATTTTTTTTGATAAGCGTTATGAGCTTTTCTTCTTTTGCTGTTTCGATAAATCTTTTAAACCCTTTTATTTGTCCTAAGACGATAGAGGAATTGTGAGTTCTTTTAGGCATAGCTATATAACATACGCCCATTACCAATATACACAAAATAGAAGTTATGTAAGCTCTAATGTACACATTTTCACTCGCTAAAATTTGATATAGAGGTATAAATGAATTTATCCCTAAAAATACGAGGATGAAAATAAATATACAAAGTACTCTATCGAAACCGTGAGAACTGTTCATGAATATCCTAATAAGAGGAGTTAAAAGTCCTACAATGATGAGTAAGCTAATTAAAATATTAGAAACTCTATAGCTCAAATCGTAATTGATAAAAGGAATAACTACTTCTACAAAAAGAGTAAGAAACATAAGCACACTTATTACGAATTTCCTAATCTTTTCCCCTCCGACAAAGTATCTATTTTTCTCGCCATTCTTTTTATTTTTAATTCTATCGACAATTTCTCTAAAATCGTTTTTTATGTCTTCGCTTTTGACAAAAGTCTTACCATTAGCAATCGTCTTTCTTTTAAATAGCCCTTTTAAAAACATCTCTTCTAATTCGTTTTTCTCGTCGTATTCCTTTAATTTATATAAAATGTATTCGTCTTTTTCTTTTATGTATTCTAGTTTTATATAGCCTTTGGTCGCTAAATAGACGAGAAGCGATATGGCATCTATATCTTCACACTTACCCCTATACATAAAACCTACTTCCAAGCTATTTAACCCTTTAGGTGGATAGAACTCAATAGTTTCCTTTACTTCTTCGTCCCTGCCGTATATAAACCAAATGATTACAGACGAAATCATACATAAAATAGGTACTAAGTATAAAAGAAAGACATACTTAGGAGTAGAAAACCCCGCTTTTGCAAAATATCCCTCATCTAATCCAATTCTTAATGATATGGTGTTATTCTTAGGTAATACTCCTTCATAACTTCCCTCGATAGTTTTCCCTTCAAGAGAATATTTTATTTTAGAACTTTGAACTGAACCCGTAGATATATTCAAAAAATCTATTTTAGAGTGATCGTATTCTAAAGGCATATTTACTTTAAATTTTATATTCCCGATATACGCATCCCACTCCGAACCTACTAAATCGAAATAAAACTGGTCTTCATCATCGAGATTGTCACGTCCGACATTATATGTATATTTGATATTGTAAGTATAACTGCCCGTTAAAGTGGAGTTGGCTTCTCCTATCTTTAGGATTTTATATCCATTTTTGTTTTCTTCTTTATGAGGACTATCTACTTCGATATCTGTTATTTGAACTCTATTTTTAATTTTCTTGCCGTCTTTATAAAATTCGTTGCTCAAAGGAATTTTCTTCGTAATACCGTGGTTTTTAGTATTATAGAAAACTACTATTTTCTCTTGGACATCAAATGTATTGTCTTCGTTTACATCGATTTTTACTTCGTATTCATCTATTATATAAGACTCATCTTTATATTTGGGGTCTAAACTAGGTCTAGAATAAGGCTTATTTAAAGCATCAATTTCACTAGTATATATTTTCATGTCATAATACTCTATCTCCTGAGCTTTTTGTCCCTCTAATATTTCGTTAGCCCCTTGCATTAAGTTTAAATCGCTTTCCATATTCGGTAAGATGTTAAACTCCCTAGTTAGAGAGGAAATTAAAACCCCTTTAGAAGAATAGTACTCGACTAGAATGCTTAACGTATATGTTTTTGTCGATATATTTTTGATTTTACCATATAGACCATAAGAATAACTTAAAGTATAGGAGAAATCGTTAAACTCTAATTCGTCTATATACAAGTCACCTACTGCAAATTTTTCTATATTTTTAATATTTCTATTATAACTGGTGTAGCTTTCTGCTTTTACTATAAAAGGTGTTAATAAAAAAATGGATAACACTATTACTAAAAACTTTTTTAACATACTAATTGCCCCTTTTAATTCTTTAAAAATTTTTATTTATTTTCAAATTCATGTATTTCAAAACTGACTTCTTCTTTTATATCGAGTATTTTGGCTATTATATTGGAAGGAAATTTATGTACTATCAAATTTAATTTTTCTACTCATTCGTTATAATGAATTTTGGCATCTAAAATCTCTTTATTTGCCATTTCTAAATTGTGAACAAGTTTTTTATAGTTTTCTTTTTCACTTAATGAAGAATTGTCTTTACTTGTCGACAAGAGCTTCCGAGCTCTATAATCTAATTCGTCGATAGTTTTTATCTTTTTTTCTTTACTCATATTATCATAAGTCGTGTTTCTCAATCTGATAACGCTTTCGAGAGTTGTTAACTGGTGTTTAGAATATGGCTTTACAATCTCGATTAGAGTTGGAATTAAATCCCACTTCTTTTTCATATAGACATCCATTTTGCGATAAGCAACTCTCACATCATTTTTAGCTTTTTTAAAAGAATTTATGGTAATTATAATATAAAGCATTATTGCCAAAAAGATTAAAGCGAATACATATAAAAGTACTTTAAACATATCTTCCTTCCATTCTTATTTAAATTATAACACACGTTTCGACAAAAGACACGTTAATATTAAACAAAACAACCACATCTTTTAGATGTGGTACTAATGCGGACTATTTGTGACATCACATTTTTATATACAAAGAAAATCACAAAATGTGCTATCCTACTATAAAGTTAGAAGTTGTAAGTTTAGGAGAAACAGATGCGTTTATTATCCAACTTCTTAATGTCGTACTACTAACAGTTATTCTTATACCGGATGGAACATAAGCAAACATACTTTCTGTATTAGTAACTTTTGAAGTATTAAAATTTCTAACGTTTAAAGTTGATAAGCTATGACAGTCGGCAAACATAAAGCTCATATCAGTTACGTTGCTCGTATCAAAAGTGCTTAAATCCAAATTGGTTAGTGCATTTCCCCCTTTGTTGCGACATACTATAGCAAAATATTTGTTTTTTGTCAA
>CANDHX010000126.1 GCA_947384645.1 uncultured Mycoplasmatota bacterium
AACACAGACCTTATTTTCATAACTTTTAGTGAATCTACTTCGGCTAAAAAAACCCTAGATGCTGTCGACGAAATAAGAAATTTAACTGAACAAAATCTCCATTTAGGAGGAATGAGTTCAATGGTCAAAGACACTATGGATTTATCTAATAAAGAAATCGTCATTTATGTCATAATTGCGGTTATTTTATGTTTAATAGTTCTAGAGTTATCCCTAGACTCCTACCTTGTTCCGATTTTACTTTTAGGAAATATAGGAGTTGCCATTCTCTTCAACTTGGGAAGTAACGTATTTTTAAGAGAAATATCCTATATTACTAAAGCCTTAGTAGCAGTCTTACAATTGGGAGTAACGACAGATTTCTCCATATTCTTATATCATTCATATGAAAGTAAGAAAAAAGAAATAAAAGACAAAAAAGATGCTATGAAGGAAGCGATAAAAGAAACATTTACATCGGTCACAGGAAGTTCTCTTACCACTATAGCGGGATTCCTAGTGCTAGCTACTATGCAATTAAAACTCGGGAAAGACTTAGGCATAGTAATGGCAAAAGGAGTCTTCTTAGGAGTAGTATGTGTATTAACTGTTTTCCCAAGTCTACTCTTAATTTGTGATAGATGGATAGAAAAGACGAAACATAAAACGTTTATTCCAAAATTTGACCACCTAAATAATTTCGTCATAACACACCATATAGCAATATTTGCTACATTCATTCTTTTATTATATCCATTCTATAAAGCAAATAGAGAAGTCGATGTCTACTATAAGATAGATAAATCTCTTCCAGAAAGTTTAGAATCTATTATGACAAACGAAGAACTCAAATCTAAATTCAATATAGTAAGCCCAGAAATAATACTTCTAAATAAGGACCTTGCTTCCGACGATGTATTAGAGATGACTCATGAATTAGAAAATACGAATGGTGTAGATTTCGTCATAACTTTTTCTAAACTTAAGGACTTAGGTATTACAGAAAATATGTTAAATGAAGAAGTAGTATCGATATTTGAAAATGAATCGTACCAAATGATGATGTTAAACTCCCTATATGACATTGCATCCGATGAATTAAATGAGCAAGTAGAAATAATAAATGATATAGTTAAAAAATATGATAAAGATGCCATAGTAGCAGGAGAAGGGCCACTTATGAAGGACTTGATTGAGATAAGCGATAAAGACTTTAAAAGTGTCAATTATTCGTCTATCATATGTATATTCTTGATACTATTTGTCGTCCTTAAATCGTTGAGTTTACCTTTGCTATTGATATGCGCTATAGAGTTCGCAATATTCATGAATATGGGTATATCTTACTTATCCGGTGATACCTTGCCATTTGTCGCTCCGATAGTTCTAGGTACAATTCAACTAGGCGCCACGATCGACTATGCAATTCTTATCACGACTACATATCTCAATAAACGCAAAGAAGGTATCGATAAAAAAAGAGCTATGAAAGAAACGCTCGACACATGCGATAACTCAGTATTTGTAAGTGGTATATGTTTCTTTGCAGCAACAAGAGGGGTTGGATTTTATTCAAAACTCGAAATGGTTGCAACTCTTTGCTCCCTAATCGCTCGAGGAGCGATAATAAGTATGTTGACAGTAGTCACAATACTACCATCTATTTTGCTTATCTTTGATAAATTGATAATTAAAACAACTTATAAAATTGGAAAGGATTTAAATATGAAAAAACAGACCAAAAAATGTTTATTAGCTTCTTGCTTATTAAGTATGTCATTATTTGTACCATTAAAAATAGAAGCTGCAACCAAAAACGAAACCGTCTATGCAAAAATAAACTATGACGGAAGTATCAAATCTACTATAGTAAATGAACAACTGATAAACGAAGATAGATTAGATACTTTAGAAGATATATCTTTTTTAGAAGACATATATAATGTAAAAAATGATTTTGAATACAAAAAAGATGAGGATAGACTTTTGTGGGATGCTAGAGGAAAGGACATTTTCTATCAAGGCGTGACCACTAAAAGACTTCCATTTAAAGTCGATATTTCTTATAAATTAGATGGAAAACCTATAAAATTGGAAGATTTAATAGGAAAAAAAGGCGACGTAATGATAACTTTTAAATATACAAACTTAGACCCTCATGTTAAAGTTATAAACGGCAAAAGTGAAACGCTTTATACGCCATTTACAGCTATCTTTTCAACGAGCTTGGATGTCGACCAAAATTATAATATGCACATAACTAATGGTAAAATCATTTCTAACGGAAATAAAAATATCTTAGTAAGTGCAGTAACACCGGGATTATACGAAAGTTTACGACTCGAAGATTTAAAAGACATGGATACTGTAACTATAACATTCGAAACTGATGAATTCTCTTTGCCAAGTGTCTATTCGATATTGACTCCTAATATCATAGAAAGCGAAAACTTCAAAGCTTTAAATAAAATGAAGAGTCTTTATGGACAAATAGAAAAATTGCAAAAAAACATAGATAAGATAGAATTAGGGTCGATCGCTCTTAAAGACGGTTCTAGTGAATTAAAGAAAGCTTTAGAAAGCTCGCTTAAAAATCTAAATAATTCTGATAATTCAAACTCAATAGATGAAAAAACTTTAAATGCGATTATCGATTTAACTTTAGCGAAAGTAAATGAAACATTCACAGATGAATACAAAAATAATATTAAAAATGAAACTTGGCAAGAAGTAAAGGCTTCCCTAAATCCTAATGACCAAGAAATTCAAAAGATAATTAAATCTTCTGTTGCAAAAAGTCTAGAAAACTATCTAAAAAGCGTAAATAGATATGACGATTATATTAATTGTGAAAAAGGAAAAGCGAATTTACAAAATGGGCTTCCTATGAGTATAGAAGAACAGTCGAGTTGCGATGTCATCAGAGCAGATACTTTAATACCTATAGTTATATCTTCATCTACTCTAAGTGCTACAGAAAGTGCAAAAAATTCTTCATTATATACAGCCGAAACAGTTTCTAAAATGGTAGCTGTAAGGTTGTCAGAGAAAGTTGCTAAAGAAACTGCCACAGCTGTTACTTCTTCATTAGCTCCACTTCTAGCAAACGAAGTTAAAAATGCAGCAATGAAAACTATATCGGGTTCTATGAACAGTTTATATGTGGGAATATCCTCTCTCGATAATGGTATAAATGATTTATCTAATGGTATACAAACATACAACAAAGAAGGTATTAACAAACTATCCAATGTCGTTTTAAATGATGCTAAAACGATGCAAGAAAGATTGGATTATATAACAGAGCTCGGACACGATTACGATATATTTACTGAAAAAACAGAAAAACAAAACAGTTCGACTAAATTTATATTGGTAATGGATGCTAAAAAAGCTCAAGAAAAAAAACAAGTTGAAATAAAAGAAAAAAAGAAAACTTCTTTTATGGAAAGAATTAAAAATTTGTTTGATTAGTTATAATCGTCAATCTTAAAATACTGTAACGTTTTCAATTAAATAATAGACATGCCTAAAATATTTATCTCTTAAGAGTTTAATAACACACTCTTAAGATTTTTTTATAATTTGTTCTAAAAACTTTTAAAAATTCATTGGTTTGCAGTAATGCTATTTTTGATATTTTCGATTTTTTCAAAAGAAGCATTGGTAATATTTTTAATATCATCTAATGAATAATTGAGATTTAACATATTTCTAATGATTTTTTCTTCATTTTTATGTACGCCTTTTTCTATACCTTTTTCAACACCCTCTTCATAACCTTCGTTATAGCCTATCTCTCTTGAAGCTTCTTCTAATAATTTTTGCTTGTCATAGAAAAGATAGGCATCTATATTCGTATCCATAGTATCTAACTTTTCGTTTACTTTATCCATAATCACATCTCCCTCGT
>CANDHX010000127.1 GCA_947384645.1 uncultured Mycoplasmatota bacterium
AGACTTTTTAATACCTCTACGCACGAGATTTCTCCAATATTCGACTACTTTACTATCTAATAATACGAATTGGCTGTTAGTTATCATAGAATTAAGAAACCATTTTTGATACTCTTCTGCACAACTTTTAAAGACACCTATTCTACTTAAATAGTCGACATCCAATAGTTCAAAAAACATACTGACTATTTCGGAAAATATACTATTTTCTCCAAAAAAGTTTGGATGATAATTGGTAAGAAATTGTATACCATGACCATATTCATGAGCTAAATCGGTTAGGTCTTCAAAACCTCCAACTCTTTTTAAAAAAAGATGAACTTTTCTATAATAAGGGAAAAAAGTCGAATATGGTTCTATATATTCGACACCTAATCTATCCATGTGTAATAAGTCTTTTCTTTTTTTAAACATGCCTCTAAAAACTTTAAAAAGCTCTCTATCTGTATTCTCTTTAAAGAAATCGTAAGTCAATTCAAATATATCTTCATTAGATAATTTAGGTATCGGTTTATAACCTCTACTCGTTTCAATCGTATCCATACCGCCTATAGTATCTATTAGGGGAAGATAATCTTGAAACTCAGCCAAAATGTCCTCTTCTAATTCCAATAAAAAGCTCGTACTCTCATCTTTCAATAAAAAGTCATAGGAATATTCGGACATCAATGACTCAATTATGATTATTGTATTATCGATTTTATCTAGTTCTTCGCTAGAAGTTATACTACTTCTAAGGGCAATTAACTTTTCTAAATCGTCGCTAAATCTATCGACAAACCATTTTGCCATTGTACTATTTCTCAAAAAAATTCCCTCATTTCTGATGGAATTTATGATACACTTATAAGCTTTATAAGTCAATTTAAATTTAATTATGGTTCAATACCTTTTTCTCTAAAAGGGTCTTCCATAGTTCCTGTACCGATTAAAGTTTCTATAAATTCTATATTTAAATTAATAACGGGAACTATATGTACATATAATGATGAAGAACTTATATACGAATCCCAACTATTAGCAGGCATAATTTGAGGTTTACTACTGTAATAAGAATCAGGTGTCATAGTCCAATACTTATATCCTTTATAAAGAAAATATTTTTGATTTTTGCTAGAACCTGTCCCTGCTACTAAGTCTTCATCTTTTGTAATTATGCCAACTGGATATTTTAAGCTACCATTTCCGTTTTTTATATCTGAAACTGTGAAAGCATCATTTTTTTGGGGGCATTTTAATGTAGGTTGACCACTCCATGTTCCCCTATATCTTCCTCTACCTCCATAGTAAGTATTACTGCTTCCATATCCTAAATGGCTTTCGATCTCTTTGCTTCTATCATTACAAAAAAGGCTATCGGATATATTATTTTGAAAATTATTTGCTAAAATGTTATCTTCGTACCACTTATCCAAAGCGATTTTAATAGTTGAGTCTTCAATATTAGATTGAGCTTCTTCGATTGAAGTAGAATACGCATCTCCTGCTGGTCCATACATATATCCGACATACTTAGCATCATTAATTTTAGAATTATAAACTACATTTTGTATAGCTACTCTATCCAAACTAGCTTCACCGTTAGGATGAGCGCTTGTCCCATCATATACAACTCTTAAACTTCCATTTCCATTAATTCTTAGAATTCTCCAATAAAAGTTTGCAAACTTAACATACTTGTTAGTTACTGTTCCTCTAAAATAATATGAAATCCCATAATCGTCTTCCATAGCAAATATTCCTTCATCAGTTGTAGCCAGATTTCGAAAGTTAGGAATACTATTTTTGAATGTTAACCCCAATTGATTTAATGTTTTATTTGAAGGGCTGTATTTCCATTTAGCTATTAGTTTTGTGTTAGACTTTCCTATAGTTAATTTATTTTCGACTAAACTACTTCCATATCCAGATACTATCCAGCCAATAAATTCTTCACCTAATTTTGTGGGTATTAAAGTACTGTATGTTTCTCCCTCTTTTAAATGCATTTTTGGAATTTCATATTCTTCTCCAATCATTCCTCCACCTAAGTCTATTTCTAAAGTGTACTTTTTATCACTTGATACTGGTGTTGCATTAAATTTAGTAGATAGTATGGCATTTATATCTTCATTTTGTTCTACTTCTAAATCGTTTAGTTTTATTCTCAATCTGTAGTAATAAGTCTTTCCTACTGGTATTTGTAAATCCGGTATTAATGTATATGAATATTCTGTATTAGACACTGGTACTTCTGTTTTTGATAGTATCTCTTCATAGCCTGTAATTTTTTCTTCCGATTGTTCTAAAGTATAAGTTAAACTTCCAAGCATATACGTGTTTATCAAATCTAACCATTCTATATTTATTTCTGCATCTAGGTCTCCCGTGTTTTCTATAGTAAATTCTTTTACTATTTCTTCTTCAAGCATGAGTCTTTCATTTATTGTAGAATTTCCATCAGCAAATTTCACTTATGGTTCCTACATCTATCACTGCTTCTAGATTATCTGCTCTATTGATGTACTAAAGAAAGAATAAGTAATCATACCAAAACCAAATATAGTAAGAGATAACCCAACTATAAAGATAATCATTTTTCTATTTAAATGTTTATTTTGTTATTCTTCCACTTTAAGAGTCCTTCCCATCTTTGTTCTTGCTTTCTATCTTCTATTAAAAATTGCCACCAGTGGACATCTCTTGTCAAGATTTCATATTACAAATAAATCAAATTTATGGTGCAACTCCTTCAGCTCTATAGGGGTCAGTCATTGTTCCTGTTCCTATAAATTTTTTAAAATAATTTGATTTTATGTTTAAAACTACGTTTATAGAAATACGTCCAGAGTCTGTTGGTGTATAACCTACAGATCCTAGATTTGTTATGAATCCCATACCATTTCCAATAGTGTAAGAAAAAGGAGATAAGATCCAACTACCTGCTTTAGAATTATATAGATAATAAGATGTATTATTTGTATGAGCCTTTCCACTCCCTGCTGCTACGACTTCATCGGCAGTTATAATACTAATTGGATAAATTAAATTACCGTTTCCGTTTTCTGTATCATTAACTGTAAATGCATCATTTTTTTGAGGGCACTTAAAAGAAGGAGTATAGTCATTTTTTCCCATTCCATTAACAAATCTTGCATATGCACCATAACCAGTTGTCTTATTACTATATCCCAATCCCGTATCATTACTCAATCAAGTTTTATCAAAACCAGGTATGCTTCTATCGTTGCAAAATATAGAATCTTCTATAAAATCATTAAACCCTAAATTCACTATATTCATTTTATACCAAGAATCTGTTACTTTTTTAACACTTGAATCTGCCAAATTTGTTTGTGCTTCGATTTTTGTTGTAGAGTATACTCTAGTTCCATCTGCTAAGTCTGCAGGAGAAAACATCCACCCTAAATACTTGGTATCATTTCTAAATTCATTAAATTTTAAATTGGCGTCTAAATAAGTAAATTGGTCAAAATTACTAGAACCATTTTCATAGCTTTGAGTTCCATCATATCGAATTCGTACACTTCCATCTCCATTGATTCTTATAATTCTCCAGTACATATCTTTCCCTGCTCTTGAGACTTTTTCACAATCTTTATTATTAGAAGAAGCATTCTGACATTCATCCATGGTACTATATAGTAAATACGATACATGAGTACTATCATAATATCCTACAAAAAAATCTGGCTCACTTTCATTCCATTTTCCAAATTTTACATAGTTATTTGTTACTGCTCCTCTATAATAATATGATGTACCATAGTCGTCTTCCATAGCAAAGACACCTTCATCTGTTGTTGCTGGTAAAGAGAAATCTGAGATCGGAAGAGCGTCGTGTAGGGAAAGAGTGTAACTGTAGGTGTAG
>CANDHX010000128.1 GCA_947384645.1 uncultured Mycoplasmatota bacterium
ATTGCCAGCTGGACTTAATAATTCACATTTTTTCATCTACTCCCTCTTTTCTAGGAGATAAATAAAAGCACATTCTAATTAGAGGTGCTTTCACTTACTACATATAATTTATTATCTTTTTTTATGAGCTTCAATACGCATTTTTTATCGTAGCCTAAGTCTTTTACATAATTCCAACTCAAAGTAACTGTGAAACCTTCATAATCTTGTTCAAGTACTTTGATAGTTTCTGACTTGGATTCGACTACTTCGACACTGACGACTTCTGGTAATACTTGAACACGCTTGCCATAGGTATTATCTTCGACATATTTATAAAGAGTATCTCGCACTTTTAATTCAAAATTTTCACGTTTTTCTTCGATTACGAATTCGCTAGCTCCGACATCATACTGATTTACCTTATTTGAAATTGTATACAAATCTATTATATATAGTTTGCTGAGATATTTAGCATATTCGTCATAATTGATTTCACTTTTGTTTAACACTTCTCTCAACGAAGAAAAGTTCTCTTTATAAATCTCAGTATCTCTGTCCTCTAAACTGTAATCATACCCTTCGATTGCATCTAGTTTTTTAATTTCTGTAGGAACTTCCTCAGCTGGTTTGCTACTCCTTAGCTTATACCAAGCAAATGCTACACCACAAAGCAATAAAATTATGATGACTATGCATATTAGCAAATTACGACGTTTCACGTTTTATATTAGCCCCTTCCATTTTTATTAAATCATATACTATGATATCGTTCGATAATTGTAACATCTTTTCGGTATACTCTTTACACTCTTCTATATAATTTTCATCAATCGTAATAGATTTTTTTAAAGTGATATATTCGCTTTTCGAATTGTTGTAATAAAGATTTTCTGTTAAGAAATTGCCATTTGGAAAGATTACTATGTTATCGTTTTTAACTGAGAATATATCGTGTCCTAAAGCAAATTCATTTTTAAAACCGAACATATTTCCTAAAGTAGGCAATAGATCAATCATACCCATGTAATAATCGACTTTTCCTGATACTTTTTTATCTTTAGTCCAGATTATCAAAGGCGTTTTACGATTAAGCTCGTTTTCATAGTAATCATATGGAACGTATCCTACATCTCCTTCTTCTTTTAATCTTCCAAGAACGGGATCATAATTGAACAAATAATTATACTCTTTGGAAGCTAATTTGGCATCATGGTCTCCATAAAAAACTACTACTGTATTGTTAAATAGATTGTTTTCATATAAAGAATCTACAAATTCACCGATACAAGCATCGGCATAGTGGACACTTCTCAAATAGTCTCCGATGTTTTTAGTATCTTCTAAATATTTATCGACGACGGTTTCTTTTAATCCCGTCTCTTCATTGATTCTCTCTACTTTTGCTGTTATGTCGAACTCTCCATATGCTTCTTTGCCGTCCCAAGGAGTATGGTTAGTCAGAGTTATAAGAGTTCCCATATAATGTTCATTTTTTTCTTCTATTTCTTTTAAATAAGGTATCATTTGAGCAAAGAAATCGTGGTCAGATATTCCTAAGCCAATCGAGTTTTCCTTTGTGACATCGAACGAATCTTTTGCATAAAATTTGTCATAACCTAAACTTTTATGCATCTCTGCTCTATTCCACATAGTGCTGTTATTACCATGCATACTGAATGCATAATACCCTTTGTCCTTTAATAACTTTTCTAAAGAGATGTAATCTCTGTCGTAGTAATTTACAAATACTGTCCCTGACAAAGCAGGCATTAAAGATGTATTTAAAGTGAACTCCGTATCGGAGCTAGTACCAACACTAATCTGAGGATAAAAATTGCTGAAATATAATCCCTCTTTTGATAATCTATTCAAGTTAGGAGTTACTTCTTGACCGTTTATTTTTAAATTTAAAAACATGGTCATCAAACTTTCCATATGGATTAAAACGACATTTTTTCCTTTATAAATATCCGTATATTTGTTTTTAGTACTCTCGTCTTTTTTAGTACTATAATATTCTATAAAGCGATGTGCAGCCTCATCATATCCGAAGTATGAAAATAATCTAGATTGAGCACTCTGTAATATGTCGTTGAATTGGTAAGTTAAGATACCAAACCTTTCCACTATATATATCCTATTCCATTGTTTAACTAGCCTACTGATGTCGGTTCCAGTCAAAGTTACTATGTTTATCGAAAGACATATTACTCCGATTAAAAGCATAGTAGAAAAGTTCTTTTTTCCTTTTTCTATTTTTGATACATAATTGAAATAATTATGATTGCTAAGCGACTTATGGATTAAGTAAAAACAAATTGGGAACACTAGATATATTACGTGATAAATTCTGAGTTTATCGAACACCGCATCGGTAACCGTATTTACTTGACCCAAACTCTCGATGAGCCCGACCGTAACAAAAGAACTATAAAATGTATAATAAATACCATTTATTAAACAAATCGCTGTAATTATACAAAGAATGCTCTGAAAATATACGTATTGTTTTTTAGGTTTAAAAAGATAACCTATTGACCCCAATAATAAAATTACTGAAAAATCGAAAAAGATTGAAATTATATTTTCTGAAAATCCCAATGTACAAAAGCTTAATAAAGCAGTCTCTAATGTAGCAAGTATAATAAAAGATATGAATTGCCTATTAGTAAGAGCAAAAGCTATAAATGATTTTTTATGTTTCTTATAAAAGCTTAAAATCTTTTTTTTCATGTAATCCCTTCTTACAAAAGTAATTATACCAAAAAAGTAATACAATTAATATGTTTTTTTGATTATAACTATCAAATATAGTAAATAAGAAAACTTTTATTTATTGTTTAATATAGAAATTAGCTTGAAAAATAGTTGCAAAGTTATTTTTTTTTTGTTATGATTTATTTGTATGCAGGTGTAGTACAATGGTTAGTATGCAACCTTGCCAAGGTTGAGATGGGAGTTCGATTCTCCTCACTTGCTCCAATTGAAAACAACTTACGGACTGTAACAAGTTCGTGAGTTTTTTGTTTTGTTAAAAGGCTTAAAGTTCTCTTTCTAGGAAGGAGGACTTTTTTGATGTTGGAATTTAAAACTATAGAAACATTAAAGCCAAATACTGAAATCTTGGAGGTAATTAAAGATTATACTTACAAAATTAAGAAAGGAGCTATAAAACATCTATTACATACCAATTTACAAGTTATAGAGCCTACAGAGTATCAAATTACATATCCTACTACTCTTACAATTTTAGAATATAAAATTAATGAAATATCTAATAAGCCATTTTACATCAAAGAGCATAATCAAAAATATTCATTATCAGAAATTATCCAAATTTTAAAGAAAATTAAAATTTAGACTTCACTTTTTCCATTTTAGTGAGGAAACAGATGAGAGGTGTCTGTTTTTAATCAATTTATTGAGAAAACAAATGGGAGAATAAATTTTAAAAATCTCAATATAGTGTTTGCTATTTTACCTTTCAGTGAGGAAACAAGTGAGGAGATGATTATTTTATGAGATGTGCAGTATATGTAAGAGTTAGTACAGACGACCAAAGAGATAATGGTTATTCTATTGATTCACAACTTCGTATGATTAAAGAATATTGTGAGAAAAATGATTATAGTATTGTTGATGTTTATAATGATGCAGGTCACTCTGGAAAAGATTTAATGCGACCAGAAATGCAAAGATTACTTGCAGATATTAAATCTAAAAAGATTGATAAGTTAATTGCTATTAAAGTAGATAGACTTAC
>CANDHX010000129.1 GCA_947384645.1 uncultured Mycoplasmatota bacterium
ATACATATCAAATTCGGATTGAGTTAAGTCGCCAACTTATCTTTCAGAAAAAATTTTAAGCATTTTATTGTATTCTAATTCTGTCATCCGAACTCCCTTATTGTTCGTATAATAAATAGTATTTGCAAACACATTACTATTAATAAAAATGATTGAAATTAGAATAAATAGGTTAATTCCTCTTCTCAATAAACTTTTTTTCATAACTTACTCCTTTCCAAAAACAAAGTTAATAAAATAATTTGTACGAGGCACGCCACTTTCGGTAGCTAATCAATCAATTCACTTAGCTTTTTAAGGATATTACAAAGCATTTTATTTTCTTCATCATAATCACTCTTTATATTTACTAGATTATTTTCTATCTTATACAAGCGAGATTTATCAGAATTTATAAACATTGTATTATCATTATAATTTATTACCACAGAAATATTGTCTGTAAATATGTTTATCAAATTTAAACTAACATCTACACTAATTTGAAATTTATAGTCGTTACTTTTTATATATTTGCCATTTAATTTAACATATAAATCATTAATATTTACATCATAAAGAAAACTCACATCAGTGCTATCAGCATAATTTTCATCATCTGTAACATCTGCGTCCTTATCTTTAGAAGGATTCAAAATATCTTCTTCTCTACTATCTAAATACTTAGTCGGAGAATTATCATTAACAGTATCATTGATTTTGTTATCTGTATTAATCGATATTTTTGGTTTAAATACAAATTCGATATCTTCGCCACGAACATTTCTATAACTAACTTTAATAGATAAATTATCGATGTTATTTTTTAAGTCATTAGCGACATCTTTTTCTATAGAAGTAATTTCAGTTCTATCAAAATCTAAAACCTTCTTTAAACCTTGCTTATCTTTAATCATTAAAATAAAACTGAATTGTGTATTCTTATCCACATCTGTAAAATTAGTAGAAAAATTCCCTAAACTAATATAACAATCCGCTTGTGAAATAAACAGTCTACCATTAACCATTGAAAAACTATCGCTTTCATAATTCATAACATAAGATCGTGTCTTACCAAAGCTCAAGATAAAGAACAAAAGCAAAAGTAAAAAAGAGGAACTTATAATAAATATGCTCGTTCTTCTAATGTGCTTATTTCTAAAAATCTTTCCTAACTTAGTATGTCTTAATGGAGTATTACTATATTCCCCATTAGTTAATTCATCTACAGAAACCTCTAATAAATCGCTTAATCTTTTGAGCAAATCTAAAGACGGACAACAAACTCCATTCTCCCATTTAGATACTGCTTTTCTAGTTATGAATAATTGCGCTCCTAACTGCTCTTGAGTTAATTTACGAGATTTTCTCAATTTCTTTATAAATTCTCCAGTCTTTACTGGATCGACTCCATTATTATTACTATTACTATCCTTCATATTCTCTTTATATATTAAATCTGAAATAGCAGATGTCTCCATCCTGCATTTCATATTCCTTCCCTTCTAGTCTCATTTTGCCAGCCTCTTTTACTTTTAATTCAGTACCATATTCTAATAAAGCATCATAGCTCATCACTTCGGCTCTTATAAAACCTTTTTCAAAATCGCTGTGAATAATGCCCGCACACTGTGGAGCCTTCATACCTTTCTTAAACGTCCAAGCCTTTACTTCTTGTTCGCCAGCTGTGAAAAAAGTTCTAAGTCCTAACAAAGTATATGTTTGAAAAATGAGCTTATCTAAACCACTATTAGTAATTCCTAGTTCTTGTAAAAAGTTCTTTTTAGATTCGTCATCCAATTCAGATAACTCGCTTTCTATTTGGCAACTCATAACTATGACACCTGCTTGTTCACGTGCAGCAACCTCTTTTACCTTCAATGTAAATTCGTTATCGCCTACGACAGCATCATCTTCGCTTACATTAGCGACATAAATGACGGGTTTAATAGTTATAAGATTAAAAGACTTTAAAACCTCTAACTCATCTTCATTTAAATTTCCCAATCTCAAAGGAATACCATTTTCTAATATTTTCTTGGTATGTTTTAAAGTATTGATTTCTAAAAGTTCTTTCTTATCCTTTGTCATATCTATTTTCTTGCCGAGTCGTCCTATTCGACCTTCGATAGTTTCCAAATCTGCTAAAATCAATTCTGTATTGATTATTTCGATATCACGTACGGGGTCTATTTTTCCTTCGACATGAGTAATTTCTGCGTTTTCAAAACAGCGTACGACGTTGACAATTGCATCTACTTCTCTTATATGCGATAAGAATTTATTCCCAAGACCTTCTCCATGAGAAGCCCCCTTTACTAATCCCGCTATATCTGTAAATTCAAAAGATGTCGGAACTAAACTTTTAGGATTATATAAATTGTTCAAATAATCGAGTCTTTCATCGGGAACTATTACTACTCCGACGTTCGGTTCTATTGTTGCAAATGGATAATTCGCAGCCAATATGTGTTTTTTTGTTATTGCATTAAAAAGTGTGCTCTTCCCTACATTGGGTAGCCCAACAATTCCTGCTTTTAAAGCCATACTATCACCTATTCCTTGGGTATTATATCAAAAATAACTATGTATGTAAATTGCGTTTTATAAGTAAAGGCCCAAATAAAAAGGCATTGAATTCATTTGCAATCAATACCTAATCTTTGCTCTAGCACGATGTATTAAATTGTAGACTTGTTTAGTAGACAATCCTAAAATATCGGCAATTTCTTTTGCGTTCTTTCCCATAACATCGTAATGCAAAGCTTGTCTTTCATTTTCGCTTAAAACATTTTTAATGATATAATCTACATCCTTTAAAGTTTCATCATTTATTATTTGCTTTAAGGGGTCAGCGATATCGGAAGCAGCTATATTGTCTACATAGCTATCCGCATCTTCGATTTGGACGTCTAGCGAAATAGAGTTACTTAAAACTTTATTTTTATTTGTATCGAATTTGTTGATGTAGTTAGCAAGTTTTCTTCTGATACAGAGAGTTGCAAAAGTTATAAATTTAACTTCGCTTTCTTCATTAAAATTATTAATGGCATGACTGAAAGCCAACATGGCTTCTTGAGATAAATCCGAAAAATCTATCCCTAAAGCAAAAGCCCGTTTTTTGACTCGATTCACTTCTTTATGAATTAAAGGACTATATTTCATATAAATATAATCTTTTACCTCGTCGTTCTCTTCTCTTAAAAGCATTATCAATTCTGAATCTACATAATCCATATTAATTTTTGATTCCATATATCAACACCCCAAATGATACACTAGCATTTAAACTATTTACATGCCCTTTCATAGGAATGCTTATAATTTCATCACAAGCATCTCTTACTACTCTAGACATCCCATTTCCTTCACTTCCGATTACTAAGACCATTTTTTCACTATAACTGACGTCTTCATAATCACGCCCATCGGCTTCAGCACCATATACAAAATAGCCGTTCTTTTTTAAATATTCGATAGCGTTCTTTAAATTTACGACTAATACTATATCTACATATTCTAAAGCACCGGTGGAAGTTTTCATAACTGTTGGAGTCACACTTACACTTCTATCTTTGGGAATGATGATAGTCTTAACTCCATTTGCTTCACAAGTTCTAATAATCGCTCCAAAGTTATGAGGGTCTTCTAAGTGGTCCAATATCACTATCTTTTTCTGATTTAGATCGATATCCTTTATATCCTTATATATATAATCGTTTACCTCTAAAATGATACCCTGTGTATTTCCTTCG
>CANDHX010000130.1 GCA_947384645.1 uncultured Mycoplasmatota bacterium
AAGGTATTCTTCATAGATACTGGAGTACTCTAAAATTAATTCATGTCTAATTAGTTCACGAGCCATGATAGCCATGTCTCTAGCACTAGAGAGGTGTCCGTCGGCATCGAGTCCATAGACATTTACAAAATTAGTACTAGTAAGCCCCAATTCTTTTGCTCTTTTGTTCATCATTTCGACAAAGTTTTCGACACTTCCTCCGATGCTTTCAGCAAGAACGACAGCAGCATCGTTTCCAGAAGCAATACAAACAGCTTTTATTATTTCGTCTAAAGTGTATTCACTTCCTGCTTCTAAGAATACTTGGCTTCCACCCATTGAAGCAGCTCGCTCGCTTACTGGAACTTTATCTTCTAGAGTAATGTTACCTTTTTCAATTGCTTCCATAGTAAGTAAAAGAGTCATTATTTTAGTCATCGAAGCAGGCGCCAATGCTTCGTCTGCATTCATCTCATATAAAACTTTTCCCGTGCTCGCTTCTATTAGGATTGCACTTTTTGCATGTTCGACTAGATTATCTGCATTTGAGTGAATCATAAAACAGAAGAAGCATAAAAAAGAAAATAATACTTTTTTCAAATTAACCACCTATTAAAAAGTATTATTTTCTAACGTTTTATAGAACATCTTTAATGTCTTTTTGGAATTTTATGTGCCGTTTCCATCGAATGGTTTTTAACACGCAAGACCCCATTGTGTAAAGCGATAGTACAAGAACTCAAAGTCGTCTCGGGTCTCGTTTTATACCAATCGTCTAATCTTTGAAACAAGGCTTGCATTTTATCGAAAGTCGCATGTAATAAGATACTTCCCTCGTCACCTTCAATTGCTTCTAGTTTGACAATAAGCTCTTTATTTCTTTTAGATGCTTTAGCTGAATAAATAAGGTACGAAGGCATCGAACGCATCTTAAAAGCAATTATATGTCTTTTTCCATAAGTTCTTTCAAAATAGACAAATAGATTTCTTCTCATGTCTGGATATTGATACAAAGACCTATCGAGTACTTCAGTAAATTCTTTTAAAGGAGGGACTGTTCCCTTTTTTCCAAGAGTAACATCCTCTAATGTGCTTTGTTTTAGTTTTTCAATTTTTCCTTCTACGTAATTCATTTTGATGAATTCCCCTTTCTTAGGTAAGCTATTCTAACACGAATTTCGATTTTTGCATAGTCCAAATTTTAAATAGAGTTAAACGCTAGAACTTACGTAAATTTTATCGTAAAGTAAATAAGATTTTTCTTTTTAAAGTAATTAATACTGTTATAATAATATTAAAAAAGGAAGGCATTATGAAAAAAGATTATTTATATGCCATTATTGTTACTCTTTTAATAGTAGTCATATCTCTTGGAGTGTATATAGCTACGATTAAAGGTGATAAATCTTTAGATGAAGAACAAAAAAAGGAGGAAACTGCACTTAAGGATAATGTAGAATTTTCCTCAATTAAAAAAGAAGGTGATGGTTTTAAAGAAATCTTTAATATCAATATTAATGGTTCTAAAAAAATTTTAGAAGTCGATTTCTCTATAAAAAAAGATGAGATGACAAACACTATTTTAGGGTTACTTGGAAATGAAACAGTTTATAGTCATGAACATTACGATTTAGACGGTTTAGAATTAACAGAAGATTACATCAAAGAAAATTTTAATATGCAAAACTTTAAATTCATAAAGGGTGAAGATGACAATTCTTATTTAGTCGTTTTATTAAAAGAACTATCATCTAGTGGCCCAGGATATTATATAGCAATTTTCAATGATGAAATGAAAAAAATTAATGGAGATACAGAGTTTGCAGGATTTGTAGACCATAAAGATGTATTTATGATAGCTACTCCTATAATAGGAATGATGTTATCAGAAGATGTTGTTAAACCATGGTATGAAGATGACTTTGGTATATGCAACGACTCATTTTATTCTGATAGATGTACGGTTTTTGCAAAACCAAGTGAAGATAAAATTAAATTTTATAAATTATCTAAAGATTACGACAATTTAGAAGAGTATTTTGCTACTGTAAAAAATAGTAAATTGATTATAAAGAAAACGGAAAATTCTCATTCGGTAAAAAGTTATAGTAATTAATTTTTAAGGCAAGTCAATTATGAACTCGCCTTTTTTTGTAGAAATATTAAATTTTATATTTTATAATATTTTCGAGAGGAAATACTTATGAAATGGATATTAATTAAAATGATAAAACTGTATAAAAAGATCCCATTTAAATCTCATTATGACTGCAAGTATTATCCAACTTGCTCAGATTACGCTATAATTGCTCTATCTCGATTTGGATTTTTTAAAGGATGTTACTTATCGATAAAAAGAATATTAAAGTGTAATCCCTTTAGCAAAGGTGGTATAGATTTAGTGCCAGATAGGCGTTAGTTTAGACATTTGATGCTTTTCACCCATACTCTATTAGTAGGGTGATTTTATGTTAGATTTTTTAATAAATTTAAATCCTGTTTTGCAAGCTCTTCTTGCTACAATCATGACTTACTTGTTTACGATGGCTGGAAGTGCTTTAGTATTCTTTTTTAAAAAAACTAATAGAAATATGATGGATGCCATGCTAGGTTTAGCTGGAGGTGTCATGGTAGCAGCCTCTTTCTTCAGCTTGATTGCACCAGCCATCGAAAAGGCAGAAAATCTAGGGCAAGTTCCTTGGTTAATAGTATCAGTAGGTTTTTTATTAGGAGGAGTTCTTTTATTTATCACGGATAAATTGAGTTCTAAAATAATTAAAAATTCTGCTAATAAGAAAAATTTTATGTTGATGTTATCTATTACTATTCATAATATACCAGAAGGTTTAGTAGTAGGACTTGCATTCGGTTCTTTAGTTTATGGCAATGTCACTTTGATGAGTGCATTTATGTTAGCCCTAGGCATCGGCATTCAAAATTTTCCAGAAGGAAGCAGTATATCACTGCCTTTAAGGAGAAGTGGAATGTCTAGAAGTAAAGCCTTCTTCTTCGGTCAAATAAGTGGGATAGTTGAACCGATTGCCGGAGTGATTGGAGCCCTACTCGTTTTAAAAATCGAAAGCATTTTACCTATCTCTTTAGCATTCGCAGCTGGAGCCATGATTTACGTTGTAGTAGAAGAGATAATACCAGAGAGTCAAACGAACAAAAGAAAAGACCTAATGGCCTTCTTCACTTTAATAGGTTTTGTCATAATGATGATATTAGATGTAGCTTTGGGATAATTATCTAACCGTTATATAAGCTAGCCAAACCATTAGCATAGAAGCCAAGGTTATTAGCATAATTAAATACATATTTGTCATAGCATAGCCCCCATTGGTATTGATAGTTACCATTTGTGGTTGGGCTTTTTTTTCAGCTCTTTGTTTTTTGGTATTTTGGTCAGTTATATATTCTAAGTTAAAATCGCATATGCGAATGAAATCTCCATTTTCTTTCATCGATACATCTAAGAAAAACTTTTTGTCGACAACCATATCGGTATCGTAACAATCCCCTTTATCGACATCGTAACTTTTTATGTGATAACCAGCTTCTGTTTCGGCAAAGGATAAGACTATATATTTTATATTTCCCGCTATAAAGCTGAAACCGTAATCACCTTTTTCTGTGAATCGTATCGAATCCC
>CANDHX010000131.1 GCA_947384645.1 uncultured Mycoplasmatota bacterium
ATATCTCTAAAATAATAGCTAAAAATAGAAACATCGAAAAAATGTCCAGTCAAGCAGTTGGAGGAGCAGTCGGGTGGAACCCTATTTGTATTATCGTACCTTGCCATAGGGTAATTGGAACTAATGGAAATTTAACTGGATATGGTGGAGGGATAAATAATAAAATAGAATTACTGAAACTAGAAGGAGTCGATATGTCAAAATATTTTATTTCAAAAAAAATACAGCATTATGATAATTAGAACGATAAACTATAATTCTCAAAAGTAAATGATATTTAAGATTTACTTTTTTTATGTTACAATGATAGAGAAAGAAATAGGGCTATTTATTGAGGAGTAATTATGAAAAAAGTGAAGTTTATCGAAATCGAATCTGAGTTATGTGGGTGGGGAGGTTTTAAAGGAACAAAATATGTATTCCCCGATATAAATAAAACAATTGAAAAGATGATAAAAAAAGGTTGGGAATATTGTGGCTATGTCCCAAATACTACAAGAGGAACAGGAGAAATAGAAAAATTATCTTTAATATTTCAAAAAGACGAAAAAGAAAATATTTGAAAACATTAGAAAATATTTATCATTTAGTAGTAAAAAAATTTTTAAAATAAGAAAGGATAAATTTTATGACAATTTTTATAATAATGACTGCACTTATTTTAAGTATAGGAATAGGGAACTGGTATCTAAATGAGAAGGTTCCTGAAATTCAAGTAAGAGCAGTTTTAAAAGAAAAGAAAAAAATTTCAAATGGATGACAATAATACTATGTATGATGATTATTATTTCATTTTTGATGTAAATGGTGAATTAAAGAGATTTAAAGTCAACTATATAACCTACATACGGTTTAATGAAAATGAACAAGGGACGCTGTCATTTAAAAGAAAAAGATTTGTAAATTTTATTTTAGAATGAAAAATTTTCAGTTGAAAGAAAAGAGCAATAATACTTTATAAAACAAAAAGTTCTTTATAAAAATTTTAAAAACAATAGAAAAAAATACCGGCTAAATATTAAATTATAATTAAGGAATAAAAATAAGATAAAGTCAAATATAAAAAGAGAATTTAAATGTGATATAAAAAAATTATGGTATATTATAATAGACAATACCAAGTGTTCTTAGAAAAGTGATTTATCAAAGTTAGAAATAACCGACGATAAACACTTTATAGAATATTCTAAAAGCAACTATACAACTTATTTTACTATGAACAAAAAAACTTATTTAAAAGAATATAAATTAGATATAGAGAATACTAACATAAAAGGAAAATGGACAGGTGTATTTAAAGAGTTAAATAATGGTAATGTGTTATTGGATTTTAAAGAAGAAATAGAAACTAAAAATATCATGATGAAATTATTTGCTAAACTATACTTAAAAAGACAACAAAAAAGATATATTAACGATTTAGAAAAAGAGTTATGACCACTACATTTTGCACCGTGTCTGTCTATATGGGAAATTTCCAAAATATATAATGATAAATTAAAAAAGCCAAAAAATGCAATTTAAGGAGAACGATATACATGTTTAATAAAGAGGACTTTAATCATGTTCCAACTGAATATGAAATAAAAGAATATATAAATAATGACTTATGGGAAACGTTTTGCAACGATATGAAAAAAACTTATGATACAGTACCCAAGTTTGAATTTAGCAAATGTAATTGGGAATTTGGTTGGAATGTAAAATTTAAAAAAGGAAATAAATCGCTATGTACAGTATATCCAAGAGAAAATTATTTTACCGTATTAGTAGTTGTCGGTAAAAAAGAAAAAGATATAGTAGAGAGAAATCTGTCTTCTTTTTGCGATGACATCCAACAAATTTACAAAGAAACAAAAGAAGCAAATAATCAAAAATGGTTAATGATAGATTTAGAAGATAATAATAAAAAGTACGAAGATGTCAAAAAATTAATCGACTTCAGAAACCATAAATAGTTATTCCTTTAAAGGGATGAAAGCAAAAAGAACAAATTTAAAGCTTATTGATTTAAAAGTTTAATAACGACTAAAACACTAAACTGTATTAGATAATTTATAAAAATATTTTTATAAAAGCGATGCAAAAAAAATTATTGTTTTAATAAGGTTATCAAAATATAGACAAATACTATAGCAATATATGCAAGAAAGATATTAAAAATGGAATTAAAAAATATAGAAAAGATTTATGAAGAGAATAAACCGAATGAAGTAACGGCATTAAAAAATATTTCAGCTAAATTTGAAAAAGGAAAATTTTATGCAATTATGGGTCGGAGTGGTGCAGGAAAAACGACTTTAATAAATATCTTAGGACTTATGGATTATCCAACCAAGGGAAAATACATATTAAATGGTCGAAGTATAGAAAATTTAAACTCAAAAGAACTGGCAAAAATAAGAAATGAAAATATAGGGTTTGTCTTTCAATCTTATTACTTAGATAACCTATTAACAGCAAAAGAAAACGTAATACTACCTTCATTGATAAATAAAAAATATGATAAAATGTCTCGTCAAAAAAGAGCAATCGATTTATTAAAAAAATTAGATATTGAAGAAAGGCAAAATCACTATCCAAACCAACTATCGGGTGGAGAAAGCCAAAGAGTAGCTATTGCAAGAGCACTTATGAATGACCCAGATAAAATTATAGCCGACGAACCAACCGGCAACTTAGATACTAAAAATGAAATAAGAATATTTGAGTTACTAAAAAAAATCAGCAAAGAAGGAAAACGAGTAATCGTCGTATCGCATAACGAACTCATTAAAAAATACGCTGATGAAGTATTATATTTAGAGGACGGAGAATTAGATTGCCATGAAAAATAAGGACTTATTCGAATTAGCACATAAAAATGGCAAAAAAAATGTCTTTAAAAAGATTACTTTCATACTCATATTGACTATCACTTTTCTAATTGTTTTAATTCCCTTTTCCTTTTATTATACATACAAAACTTTCGTTAATGACTTCGTCGATAATTACTATATATCTAAACACATCAGTTTTGAAAATTACAACGATAAACAGTATAATCAAATTCTGGAATATAATGAAAAAAATGACTTCGTAGTCAAAGTAGAAAAACACAAGAAAAGTATGATAACTGCTATACCAAAAGAAAACAACAAAGACGATAAAAGCATAAGCATCTTGCCAGAAATACCATATAATTCTCCTAATAATAAATTGATAAAAGAGGGAAGAAGTATTAAAGATGCTGATGAAATGATTTGTCCAGATATACTGATATATGGGGTTTTTGAAGATAAAAAAATTAGCGATGGAATAGAACTAAAGGATTTAATAGACCAAAAATTAAAGTTTAATTTTGACATTTATGATGATAACCATAAACCGGTAAGTACCTTAGAAAAAGAATTTAAATTAGTCGGTACATATGATACATCAAAAACATATAGCTATGATACCTGTTATATTAAAGAAGAAAGATACGACTCTATAATTGACGAAACAAATAATTCGAACTCTATAGAACCAGGAGCCATTTATATTAAACACTCAAAAGATAAAAAAGAAGTCACTAAGTTTCTTAAAAATATAGATCGGAAGAGCACACGTCTGAACTCCAGTCACAATCCGGAATC
>CANDHX010000132.1 GCA_947384645.1 uncultured Mycoplasmatota bacterium
TGACTGGAGTTCAGACGTGTGCTCTTCCGATCTGTCTGCTTTTTTATTTTTTCGATTATTTCAAATTAATTTTTTTAAAGTGTGATAAAATAATGAATAGTAGAAAAGGAGATAAAAAAATGAAATTAGAGAACATTAAATGCGTTTCGTGCGTAGGAGCTGGTGTAATCGGTTATAGTTGGGCTTTGTATTTCTCACTTAAAGGACTCGATGTAAACGTTTACGATATAAATAACGAAGCTTTAGATTTAGCAAAATCGAGGATTTCTAAAAGTTTAGAATCGCTCGTCCAAAACGGAGTAGTAGTTGATAGCGAAGTAGACGATATAATGAATAGAATTATTTATACATCGGATATGGAAGAGGCAGTTAAAAATGCCCAGTTCATAGTCGAATCTGGACCAGAGAACTACGATGTTAAAAAGAGTTTAGTAGAAGAAATGGAAAAGTATACTTCGAGCAAAACTATTATAGTGAGTTCGACTTCGGGACTATTGATTAGTAAAATAGCAGAGAATGCTAAAAATCCCGAGAGATTTATAGGGGCACATCCATATAATCCTCCTCACTTAATTCCTCTTGTCGAAATTACTAAAGGCGATAAATCGAGCGATGAAGTCGTATCTTTAGCTAAAGAATTTTATAAATCGATTGGCAAAGAACCGATAGTCTTACAAAAAGAGGCGTTGGGATTTATATGCAATAGGTTACAAATGGCTCTCTATAGAGAAGTAATCGATTTAGTTAGAAGAGGTGTCTGTTCAATAGAAGATGCCGATAAAGCGGTAACTTTCGGGCCTGGTCTTCGTTGGGGTATCATGGGACCGTCTTTGGTATTCCAATTGGGCGGAGGAGAATACGGAATAGCTGGAGCTTTAAAGCACATGGGACCTTCAGCTAATATGTGGCTCGAAGATATGGCTTGCTTTAAAGAAATACCGGAGGACTTTGCGATGATTGCTCAAAAGGGAGTAGATGAAGAAATAAAAAATAGAGATGAGTCGATAGGAAACGACAACTCTTCACTGGAGTCTTATAGAGATAAGATGTTAATAGAACTTCTAAAACTACACAATAAATTATAGGATATCTTTTATGGTATCTTTTTTTAGGTTGTGTTAAACATAATGATTGATTAACTAGTTTATATAAATTCAATTTTAGTGATTATAAAAATTAATTTAAATTTAACAATCGGTCGTAAAGTTGAACAGTACTTTTTTAAAAACTTTTATTTGACAGTTTAAAAGTGTTTTTCTATAATAAGCATTAATAATTTAAAGAAGGAACAAAATTATGCAAAGAGAGATATGGAGTTTTATAGAACCAATTATAAATTATATAGATGAAAACGATAGAGAAGATTATTTTGATGAAGCGATAATTTTGAATAAAATCGTAGATGAGTTTTGGAAAATCTTAAAAGGTGAAAAAGTGTTTACTTTAAATAAATTGGATTTTATATCTCGTCTTACGAGATTAGAGATATCTATATACACTAAGAAAAACAGAACGATTACAAATATTACAACATTTCAGAATATGTCTAAAAGAATAGATGATAAATTGAAGTTTTTAGGTTTTTCTGACACTTCTATTAATGCGGATACTATCATACTTAAAGTCGAAGAGCTGATAAAGAAGATATTGAGCTTACCATATGTGGGATGTGAAGAAGACATCATAGAATTATTTAAAATTGCCCTCGAATATAAAAAAGAGTTGAAAAAAACTTTTGCAAGTAGAGAAAGAAGTTACAACGATGTATATAAAGAAACTTCTCAAGTACTCGAATCTTTAAAAGAAAAAGTCGAATCTAAAATAAGTGCGTTTGTCGAAGAGAGTATCCATGGTACGGTCGGTGAAAGCGTACAAAACTCGAGTGAAGGAGAAGCTTCTATCAAAGATAAGGGGAAAAGAATTTCTTTAGATTAGATCTTCTTAGGTGGCTTTTATTAAATTGATTTGACAATGCATGCCTTTTTGTGGTATATTTAGGACATAGAAACGTAGGTGACAAAAATTACTCGAGATTTGCAGTACTCTTTGAGTTGTTTTTTTGCACCCTTTATTCAATTTTTTATTGACATTTGTTGGATATGCTAGTAAAATTGTAAATTGGTGGCATATCTTTTTTAAGTATAAGAAATTTCCGCCCAAAAAAATACGCATAGGGGTGAAGAAACAAGTGGCATATAAGACACAAAAATTTGGAGATTATAGAGAAAGAGTAACATTCTCTAAAACGAGAAACAACTTAGAATTATCAAATCTGTTGGAAGTACAGAAAAAATCCTATGAGGAGTTCTTAGAAAAAGGAATAAAAGAAACGTTTGAAGATTTATTCCCAGTCGAGTCGTTTACTGGAAATATATCTTTAGAGTTCGGCGATTATTCTTTTGATGAACCTAGGTATTCGGTTAAGGAAACAAAAGAGAGGGCGGTTACTTTTAGTGCGCCTTTAAAAGTGGAAGCTAGAGTTTTCTTGAATGAGACAGGAGAAGTCAAGGAACAAGAAATTTTCTTAGGCGACATGCCTTTGATGACTGAGTCTGGTACGTTCATAATAAACGGCGTTGAAAGGGTCATTCAATCTCAATTGGTGAGAAGTCCTTCCATCTATTTTAGTCGTGAAATCGATAAAAATGGTCGTCCTGTAATATCTGGACAGGTAATACCTAATAAAGGTACTTGGTTAGAGTTCGAACAGGATGCAAGGGATGTACTATATATAAGAATAGATAGAACGAGAAAAGTACCTCTTACGACGTTTTTGCGTGCTTTAGGACTATCTAACGATGAAGATATCGTATCATTGTTTGGAGAAAACCAGTTCATAGCTAATACATTTGAGAAAGATTCTACTAAGAATACGGACGAAGCTTTAATAGAAATCTACGAAAAATTAAGACCTGGCGAACCAGCTACTTTAGAAAGTGCTAAAAACCAACTTACTACTCAATTCTTCGACAGATTTAGATACGACTTAGCCAAAGTAGGACGTTATAAATATAATAAAAAACTCAACGTCTTAGATAGACTTTTAGGATGTAAAATAGCGGAAGATATAAAGACAGATGATGGTAAAGTATTAGTAGAAAAAGGAACTTTGATAACTAAAGAGGTTCAAAACTCTTTAAAAGAAGTGTTCAGTAGCGGATATGGCAAAAGAGAAGTTACAATAAACGACGAGTTGGATAAATATAACGTAGTCCAAATCGTGACTGTTTACGATAAGGAAGACGAAGGGAAAACTGTTAGAATTATCGGTAATGACCAAGATATCGACGAGAAAAGACTCACTATATCAGATGTATATGGAGCAGTCAGTTATTACTTGAATTTGCTAGGTGGAATAGGTACAACAGATGAAATAGATCACTTAGGAAATAGACGTGTAAGACAAGTTGGAGAGCTAGTGGAAAACCAATTCCGTGTCGGTATGGCTCGTATGGAACGAGTTATAAGAGAAAGAATGACTACGCAAGAAATCGAAAATGTCACGCCTAAATCTTTAATAAATATAAGACCAGTGACAGCGGCTTTAAAGGAATTCTTCGGCTCTTCTCAACTCTCTAAGTTCATGGACCAAATCAATCCGATA
>CANDHX010000133.1 GCA_947384645.1 uncultured Mycoplasmatota bacterium
AGATTCCGGATTGTGACTGGAGTTCAGACGTGTGCTCTTCCGATCTATATCGATATCTAATCATGCTGTTTTGAATGCAGTTTGTAGCATGAGTTGAAAAAGCTGTACCATAACTTAAATCAAAAGAATCTATTGCTTTGATAAGTCCAATAACTCCATTTTGAATATAATCGAGTTTTTCGTAAGATTTCAAACCTCTTCCAAATTTTAAAGCTATCGAAATGACCAAATTCATATTTCTTTCGACAATGATATCTCGTACTTTTAAATCTCCTTCCTGATACAATTTAAACAGTTCAAGATTTTCTTCTTTAGTTGCAGGTTTAGTGTTTTTTAAAGTGTTTAAATAATCCTGTAAACAACTATCTGATAAAAATGTTTCAAAATCTTTATTTACTTTCATCTGATAAATCCCCTCAATGTGATAACTATTTTACCAGAAAAAAAGAAAAAATCATATTTTTTTTAAAGCATAACATGACTCCTCATTATGATTAATCTTTTTTGACACCAAATAAATTTGCTTATCATGGTATGAACAATTTAAAAATATGAGATTCAATAATAAAATCTCATATTTATACAAGAAGTTCAAATACTTACCCTTAATGGCGATGGCATATGTTTAAGTATTTTCTCGCCAAATTGATTTAGTTCTTCAGCATCGTTTTCTAAAATGATTCCGTGAACCTTAGCATTTCTCATTATAGAATTTACTGTACTAATAATTCTAATACCGTTCATCCGACCTTCAAGCTGAGCATCTAAAAATTCAGACGCAGTTAAATGATAGCTATCGATAAATCTTCCTTCATAATAATCCATACCTTTTTTAATAGCTAATTTAGTTAGAGATATTAGCAAACTTCTATATTCAGAATATGCTTTCTTTTTAACAATATAAGGACTTCGCATATGCATCTCATAAATTTTGTCCAAATCGATTAACCAAGTCTTATCTTCACATTCTCCCATAATGCGTATAATTTCTCTTAAATCTCCTTGAAAAAACAATTTTTCCATTTTTTCTCTTCCGACTTGAAACTCTATTAATTCCACGATATCAGCTAGAACGGGATACCTATAATCGACATCAAAATACCTATTTAAAATCAAATCTTTATATCCATTAGTTAGCCCCATACCTATTCTATAAGAATACTTATCACTTCCTATTGTTCTCGTAAATCCCTCTGCAACAAAAGAAGTCTCCATATAGTATTCATTTAATTTTATATACTCTCTTGTAATAGCCATCTCAAGTAAGCCTCGCAACAACGAGTTTTTTAAATCGGACGGATTGACGAATATTTTTTTGCTACTTTTATCGTAATGAGGCACACTTAAATCTTCCTCGATACAATATGGTGCAAAGTTTTCATAAATACCGCTTAAATCGACATGGGGTAAAGACCTAAAAGTACTCAAGAATCGATTGATAACACTGCTTGCCTCTTTTTTAATCCCTTTTTTATCTAATTTTCTATTATCTTTATCTCTTTTGACCTCGGGAACTCTATCTATCGAAGTAAAATATATCTCTCTTTTCTCCATTTTTAAACTCTTATGCATAGTAGCATAAGCTAAAACGCTTACGACACAAAAGCCTGCACCAAAACCCAATAGACAAAATTCTTGTTCATCTAACATAATTATTTTCCTTTCGATTAAACAATATTATACTAATTTCACAGAATTTTGCAAGCAAATACCATTTACGTAAACCTTATAAAATAACTGTAAATTTTTAGTAAAAGCACCCTCAAATATTGCATTAAACGACAATATATTATATAATTTAAAACAGTAAGGAATAGTGATTTAAGTGAGCAATACGATTAAATTACTCTGTTTAACATATGTACTTCTTGCTGTCGCTATACTGATAGTCGTTTTAATTTTGATAAGAAAACACAACCAAAAAAGATATGGAGATATACTTGATACCTTAGAAAGAGAAAAAAACCTCATATTGAGTGCTAATATAGTTGGAGAACTGTCCAAAGTAGAAAGCATGATAAACTCTAAAGATATCGAAAACAAATACAAAGAGTGGAAAAGGAGATTTGATGAGATTAAAAATGTCGACATACCGAATCTAACTGACCATTTAATCGAAATCGAAGACCTATTTAGTACTAGAAAGTATAAAGAAATAGAGCCGACTTTGGCTAAAGTAGAAATAAGCATTTACCACGTCAAAACGAAAGCAAATTACTTATTGGAAGAAATCAAAAACCTTACCCTAAGCGAAGAGAGAAACAGAGAAACGGTAACCAAACTAAAAGGAAAATATAGAAACATCATAAATCTCTATCATGAAAATGCCGAAAACTATAAAGTGGTTAAAAAACCGATTGAACTGCAATTTGAAACGATAGACAAACTATTTAGCGCATTCGAAATTGCTATGGAAAAAAATTCCTTCTCGGAAGTTGCCAAAATCATCAAAGCACTAGACGATTCTATTAACAATCTAGATTTAGTAATAGATGAAGCTCCTGAACTCATTCTCTTAGGAGTAAGAGTACTCCCTAAAAAGATGAGCGATGTAGGAAGCATCTACGGTAAAATGATAAAAGAGGGTTATAATTTAGATTACTTGGCAATCGAATATAACATTAATGAAGCCGAAAAGAAAATAGCCGATGTGTTTGATAGGCTCAATGTCTTGAACTTAGAGGACTCTAGTTTAGAGTTAAAAACGATTTCAACTTACTTCGATAGCATCTATAATGACTTCGACAAAGAAAAAGCTGCTAAAAAAAGTTTTACAGAAACGGGCCAAAACGTTTCTTCTAAGACTTCAAAACTTTATGATATAGCTGTTAACCTCATGAAAAGATTGCCAGAAATAGAGTCAACTTACAAAATCGTTCAAGAAGACTTAAAAGGATTAAATATCGTTGAAGTGACGATTAAAGGTATCATGGAAGACTACGATATGTTGATAGACGAAGCTAAAAAGAAAAAATATGCCTATTCAAAACTGTTGAGTGTTCGCTTATCTAAAATAGAGGATAGACTAGATACCATTTTGAGAATAGTTAATGCTTGTCGAGAAGACGAATCACGTGCTCAAGAGCAACTAGATGAAATAAAGTCTTTATTGACTGCTTCCAAAGAAAAGATAAATTCATATAAGCTTCCTATCGTTCCAAAAAAGTATTATGTAGAACTTGCTGAAGCTACGGAAGCTATAAACGACATGGTAAAAGAACTTGAAAATAAACCTATCGATATAGACATTTTAAATACGAGAGTAGATACGGCTCGAGATCTCACGTTAAAGCTCTATAAAACTACAAATGAAACCATCAAAACTGCTTCTATGAGTGAACATGCTATCGTCTATGGAAATCGCTACCGTTCTACTAACCCACGAGTAAACGAAGGATTAAAGGAAGCAGAGAGTCAATTCTATAAAGGATGCTTTAAAGCGAGCTTAGAGGATGCAATAAATGCAATAAACATCGTAGAGCCGGGAATACACGAGCGACTCTTAAGAGAAAGTAAAATAGATTATAATAGAAACAATTA
>CANDHX010000134.1 GCA_947384645.1 uncultured Mycoplasmatota bacterium
GACATGCGAAATAGAGAATAGAGATTATCTAGCAAAAGTAGAAATCGACGAAAAACCGATTCCGGACACATTAAAAGTCGACGTCAAAGGAGCTATCAAAAACCCTGGTGTATACGAAATGGATTCAAGTGCCACAGTATTAGATGCTATTACAGCAGCTGGAAACTTAACATCCAAAGGTACTACAGCTAACATAAATCTATCAAAAAAGCTTACCGATGAAATGGTCATATATATTTTTACAAAAGACGAACTAAAAAAAGCTGAATCGAACAAGGAAATCGTCTGCGAAATACCAAAATGTGAATGTGAAACGATAACGATAAACGAATGTATTGACAAAAATAAACCTAATGATTCTACCACTAATACACCCAATACAAAAGAAAAAATATCTATTAACAAAGGTAGCTTAGAAGAACTATCATCACTAAGCGGAATCGGCGAATCGAAAGCTAAATCTATAATTTTATATAGAGAGCAAAACGGACCTTTTAAAACGATAGAAGACATCAAAAACGTAAGTGGAATAGGTGAAGCTCTATTCGAAAAAATAAAAGATAGCATAACTATCTAGAAAGAAGTGAGAAGGATGAAAACAAAAGATATAAAAAAACTTCGCATGGACCTAGGCGAATTATTGCACGATTATTATGTGAGATTCGGCGAGAAAAAATACGAAGCATTTTTAAAAAAATTGGGGCCGACGATGAAGAAAGAATACGGAGAACCTTTTTCGACTGATAATCTACGCATTATGGAAGCGGAGTACGTAACCTTTAATGCTACAATCCACGATAAAAAGAAAGATGAAAAAGCTTCTAAACAATAAACTATTTTCTTTATTCATTACCTTATTTTTATTATTATATGTAAGTATATGCATATCTATTTCTAAAAAAAGTTCATATGACATAGACGAAGAATTATTTACTGGCTTTATAGAAGATGTAAAAATAAAAGACGGAAAAATAGTCTATAGATTAAAAGGGAAAGAACGACTAATTTGTAATTACTATAAAGACGACATCGATTTAAAAGATTTGAAGACTTATCCGATAGGCAGTAAAGTTGAAATAAAGGGAAAACTCAAAAAACCCCTGAATAACACGATACCAAATACCTTTAATTACAAAAAATACCTTTATAACAACGACATTTTTTATACGTGTACTATCGATGAAATGAGACTATTAGAAAAGAACAAAAACTTATTTAAAGCTATTAAAAATTATATAATAATTAGAATTATGAACTTTAAAACAAAAGATTATCTATCGACTATGATTTTGGGAGATAAAAGTCTTCTAGATAGTGATACCATAGAAGCATATAGAAATAACGGCGTAGTTCATCTATTTGCTATTTCGGGAATGCACATAGGCCTTTTTTCGACTATCATGCTCTTTATTTTCAAAAAGATCGGATTAAAAGAAAAAGCGAGTTATCCAATTACGATAGCGTTTCTTTGGTTTTATGCCTTTTTAACGGGTTTTTCGGGAAGCGTCATTAGAGCTTGTCTATTATTTACGACTTTATCTATAAATAAAATTTTTAAGTTAGAACTGAGTACTAAAAAATGCTTATTGATAACAGGAGCCATTATAGTATTCATAAAACCATTCATAATATTTGATACGGGATTTCTATTTTCTTTTACGACGACGTTTGGGTTAGTTTCCTCTAGTAAAATCCTAGCTAAACACAAAATAATAGGTACTAGTATAGTAGCCTTCCTCTATAGCTTACCTTTAATAATCAATAATTTTTACAAATTCAACTTGTGTAGTATCTTTTTCAACATAATATTTGTGCCATTTGTATCGTGCCTAATTTATCCTCTATGCTTATTGACCTTCATGATAAGAGGTTTGGAACCTTTATTAAAAATGCTCATAGACTTATTAGAATACCTAAATGCTTTCTGTTCAAACATTGACGCTTTAGTGATAATCGTTCCTAAACTCCCTATAATATTTATAGCCTTTTATTATGTCATACTCTATACGACATTGGCAAAGAAGTTTTATTTGACTACAATCTTTTCTTTCTCAATAATCCTAGCGATGAAATTGACGCCATTTTTAGATAGTAATAGCTACGTCGAATTCTTAGACGTCGGGCAAGGAGATTCATGTCTTTTGAGAAGTAAATTCAATAGAGAAGTAGTACTGATAGATTCAGGTGGTGTTAAAAGTTATAGTGGCGAACAAAAATACTATATCTCATCTAACACGGTAAACTATCTTCATTCCATAGGAATAAATAAAATCGACGCCATAATTTCTTCGCATGGAGACTTCGACCACATAGGAGACATCAAATATCTTCTAAAAAATTTAAAAGTCGAAGAAATCGTTTTAAACGGCGGCCCCATTAACGAATTAGAAGATGATCTTATAAAAACGGGATTAGTGAAAAAAGACGTCGAATTAAAATATCTTAAACTATCAAAATTAGATCACACCATAAAAGACGATGAAAACTATAATAGTAGTATCTACAAACTCGAAATGGATTACAAAAACTTTCTTTTCATGGGCGATGCTCCAAAAGAAGTCGAAAGAGAAATAATTGACAAATACGATTTAGACATAGACGTCGTTAAAATAGGACATCACGGTTCAAAGACCTCGAGCGATAAAAGATTTTTAAAAAGTATCGGCACTAACGAAGCCATAATCAGCAGTGGCAGAAACAACTTATATAATCACCCGAACAAAGAGACACTCGAAGTATTAGACGATTTAAAAATACGATATTTTAATACTCAAAATGACGGAACGATTAAATATATATTAAAAAATGGGAATGTAACAATAAAGACTTTCCCGCCATAAAATATAGTAGCCACTACCGTAGTGTTTAATATAGAAGATGATTGTCGAAAAGCGAATTATTCTTGCTAGGATAATTCGTTTTATGGTATATTAAAATCATGAGGAGGAAAGAACATGAACTATCTTATCACAGGGTCTAGCTATCGCCTAATCGACATAGAAATCAAAAAAATAATCGATGATAAAAAATACAGTTCTTATTCTCTCGAAGATACGCCCATCGCCGAAATCCTAGAAGATCTATCGTATGATTCGATGTTTGAAGAAGAAAAGATACTTCTCATTAAAAATCTCGAAGCATTACAAGGTTCTAAAAAAGAATTAGAAAAAAGTAGAGAATCGCTTTTAAACTATTTAACTGACCCTAAAGAAACAGTAACGATTATATTCACAAGCAAAGAAAAATTGGGAGCGAGGAGTTCTTTAAAAGATATAATAAAGAAATTAAAAATAATAGATACTCCGATAATCAATAAACCTTATGAATTGACAAAATTACTAATAAATCCTCTAAAGGAAAAAAACATTTTGATGCCCTCAAACGTATTAGAAGTTTTTGTAGAAAAGTGTGCACTAAACTATGACATAGCCATAAATGAACTCGACAAATTG
>CANDHX010000135.1 GCA_947384645.1 uncultured Mycoplasmatota bacterium
TTTTGGGATTTAAATTAGAAAAAGGAAAACACGACATCAAAATCGAATATCGTGCTCCATTAAAAAATATATCCTTAATTCTTACTAGCTTTGGATTTATAATATTTACAATTGTTACTATTTTTGAAGCAAAGACAAAGAACTAGACAAGTCATACTAGTTCTTTTATTCTACCGAACTTTGTGATATAATCGTATTAGTGACGTTCTCGTAGCTCAGCTGGATAGAGCAATCGCCTCCTAAGCGATAGGTCGTGTGTTCAAATCACATCGGGAACGCCATTTTTTTAAATTATAAATTTTTCGTAATTGACCTACAAATATTTTATTTAAAAATTTTTGTCTACTAACACTTATTCATTATTATATCTTATTTTAACGTTAAAACACCGTACACTCGATTTGTGTACGGTAAACTTTTTCTTTTATTCCAGTACTATTTGAATATACTATACATGATAAATATGAAGAATGCTCCTGTCATAAAAGATATGTTATAACCCCACTTCATCCCGACCTCTTTAAAACTGTAAACTTTATCTGCAAAGCTGACGACAAAAGATTCTTTATAATGAGGCATATGTTTTGAAGTAGGCCACATATGGGAAACGATGATATCTTTTTCCAATGGAGATAGATAAAAACGACTACTCGCATTTTTTATGGCATCTTCTGGATGTTCATTCGCAAAAAGTCTTACCTTCTCTGATATAATATTACACTCTTCGATTCTATTAAAATAGAAATCGTGTAATAAACCAGCTTTAGCAGCACTTTCATAATTTAAATTGAGTTTTTTACAAATTTTATATGATAGATATGAAACCTTTAAAGAATGGTTAAGTCTATTAGAATCGTGGTGTGGAATGTTCTTTAAAGATTGAACTCCTTCATCTTCCAAATAAGGACTGACTAAATTCGAATATTCCTTATCCAATAGAATTTTCTCTTCTAGCATTTTTTTCACCTTCAGACTAAAAAATTATACCATATAATGCTTTAAAAAGCAAAAAACATCTTATTTTCTACTCTATTTTATGTAAAATTTACACTTTTGTCCCTATCGGAAAGACAAAATATCGGCCATACTAACATATAATGAAATAGGTGAAAAAATTATGAATGGCTTAAACTTACTTACACAGGGAAGTGGATTATCCTTAGTAAGAATATTGGGAACTCTATCTAGAACGCTAGGAGTTGTAAGACAGTTTTCCCCTCTTTATAAAGATATTAAACCCCTTCTATCTAAAGCCCCTATTTTCTTTGAAAGACTTGCTAATATTAGAAATACGGCCATGAATTTTAAAAATTACAATAGCCAATTGCCACTTCAAAGCATTCAAAATGATATGAATAGTAACCAAAATTTAATAAGCAACCATGGTCCAAATTTCTTTCAATGAACTTATTGCTAAAAAACCTTTAAAAAGTGTTTTTTACATCATTTCTATTAAAATCTTTGCTTTTATTTGATAAAATTTTCTTGTTTAAACAAATATTTTTTAGTGAATTCACTTAAATTTGAAGTAAAAATAGTAGAAAGTAGAAAGAAGGAAAAGGATTTAATTATGGAAAGTACTATTAAGTGGTTTAACAATGAGAAAGGTTACGGTTTTATAGAAAATGGTGAAAATGAAGATATCTTCGTTCACTATTCAGAAATCAATATGGATGGCTATAGAACTTTAAAAGAAGGAGAACGAGTAAAATTTGATCTTGTTAAAACACCTAAAGGATTACAAGCACACAATGTAACTGAAGTGACAACTGAAGTATCATCTGTAAACTGCTAAAACGAACTAAAAAGTATTCTTGAATGGATTTTGTCGAGAATACTTTTTTTATATACAAAAAAAGTAGCTCGGTTTGAAAGCTACTTTTAAAAATTAAAATTGTTTAAATTTTCTCTTTTTTAGAATGCTCAATCCTAATCCAGAAACACCGACAACTCCTCCAAATGGTAATAGATAATCTTCTACCCCAGTCTTTGGATTTTCTGGCGGTGCTACAGGAGTGCTTTTCTTTCTCCAGATAGCATAAAGAGTTAAATCTTTTCTATCTGTATAAAGAGTTCCACCTTTATAACTAGGATTAGCTTCTGGGCTACTAGCATCAGTACTCCAACCTAAGAATTCATAACCGCTTCTTATAGGTATACGACTGTCTATGTAGGCGTCATTATTTGAATTAACTGTTATATCAGCAGGCATATTAGTAACTGGGTCACTCGTATTAGCACTATACCAAATGTGGTAATAAGTTTCTTGTGGAGTAATAGGAACATCTTTTTTCTTCCATACTGCGTATAGGTCTAAGTTTCCTAATTCACCACAATATCTGGCACCTGGAGCATATTTCGAGTCTCCATTAGTGGCATCGCTATATCTACTCCAACCCAAGAATTCATATCCTTCTCTTTTAGGTTCGACTTTAGATATAGATGTGCAAGTATCGTCATATTCTCTATCGATACCTGGAACATTTGTTACATTAGAACCGTTTCCATGATAAGTTATAGTATATTCAGTTCTTTTTGGTTCTTCACGTCTTGGTGAACAATACTGAATATAGTAAACAGCAGGATGTAAATAGTAATCCTTAGTACTAGTGTATCTTATAGGACTTCCAGTCAAACTTCCGGTATAACGTCTATCGATTTTCAATTTAAATGGATTACTTAAATAACTGCTTTCTCTAGTTATTGTAGAATTTGCTTCAAGTGTAGCAGCAACTAAAGTTCTAATTGGAAAGTTTCTTAAGTTTACTCCACCTTTACCTGGTTCTTCACTACCGTTTATATAGGTATAATAATTATAATGAGTTATATAACTATTAGTTCCTTTAGAATATGCACCATTATGATTTAAAACATCGAAGTAGTAATCATAAAAGTCATATAGCGATAAAGATGTAATTCCATCACTAGATGTACTAGAGTTTCTGTTTATTGTTACTTGTCCATAACCCATGTTGTTCGTATCGAAATTAGATATTTGATAGAAGTTATTGCTGAAATCAGCTGCATTGACGTGAGTTATATTAGAAAGTTTATCCTTCGTATAAAACGCCGTCTCATTGGCATCTAAAAATAGATAATAATTTGTGTATACAGTATCACACGCATTAGTATTGATTCTTCTAGATTGAGTTGCAGCATCAACTCCTCCTATACATAAAGCACCTGTTAATAGTGTAACAGCTAAAGCTTTAACATAATTTTTCATCAAAACCACCCTAAAATTCTCCTTTCATTGGTAGTATATTCTAACATAAATAAAAAAAAAAGCAACAATTATTTGTTGCTCGAGAAAAATTTAATTAAATTTGTTTAAATAGAGATCGGAAGAGCACACGTCTGAACTCCAGTCACAATCCGGAATCGC
>CANDHX010000136.1 GCA_947384645.1 uncultured Mycoplasmatota bacterium
TGCCAAAGGGATATCAAATAACTCAGGAAACTAAACCGGCTCCAGTTGGCATATATGGAGAACTAGAGTATATGTGTAAAGATGAACCTAGAAGGGTTCGCATCAACAATATCCACCTAGAAGAAGATTCTGCGTCTTTGGACCATTTATCTAAAACTTCTTTAATCGATTATAATAGAGCAGGTGTACCTCTTTTGGAATTAGTTACAGAACCCGATTTTAGAACCAGCGACGAAGCAGTTGCTTTCTTAGAGACGATGAGGTCGATTTACAGATATGCGGGTATTAGCGAAGCCGATTCTAAAAAAGGACAGATAAGATGCGATGTAAACGTGTCTATTATGCCCGAAGATTTGGATGAAAAAGACCCCCAAAATTGGGGAACTAAGGTCGAGATGAAAAACGTCAATTCTTTTAATGCAGTTAAGGAGACTATAGATTATGAGATAAAACGTCAAATTTCTTTAAAAGAAAATGGCGAATACGACGATATGCCTCAGCAGACGAGACGTTGGAACGACGAATTAAAAATAACCGAATACATGAGAAGCAAAGTAGATGCTATAGACTATAAATACTTTATCGAACCGAATATTCCTAAATTTAGAATTACCGACGATTGGTTAAAAGAAATAAAAAATTCTATACCAGTTTTAGCTAACGAAAGAAAGAAAAAGTACATCGAAGAATACGGGTTAAAACCACAAGATGCCAGAGTCTTAGTTAGAGAAAGAGACATTTCAGATTATTTCGATGAAGTAATAAAAGAGAACATCAAACCTTTAGACGCAGTCAATTGGGTCACGACTATAGTTTTAGGTTCAATAAATAAATTAGAAGTGGGGATTAAAGACTTTTTCATAACTCCTTCGATACTTGCCCAAGTCATAAAAATGGTGGAAGATGCTAAAATAAGTAAGAACCAAGCTAAGAATGCTCTATACGAAGCAGTAGAAAAAAATATGAGTCCACTAGAGGTCATAAAACAAAACGGTTTGGAACAAATCGATAGCGATGAAGATTTATTAAAGATAGTGACCGATATATTGGATGGTCATGAAAGCGAAGTCGTTGACTATTTAGAAAAGGGCTTGACAAACGTAGCAAATTTCTTTTTAGGACAAGTGATGAAACAGACACAAGGGAAAGCAAACCCAGCTAAAGCTATGGAAATCGTCAAAGATGAACTAGAAAAAAGAAGAAAATAATGTAAACTCGAGTGTAAAAGAAATGGAAAAAACTAGCAATTTTCCGTTTTTTTTGCCAGAAGGGTTGACAGATTGGAGTTTTTACTGTATATTTTCGATTTGTGTGTGCTATCTTAATGAAGCACTTCATTTATTTATATAGGAAAGGAGAATTAATATGAAATTTTATTTAAACGAAAAAAAGTCTATATTTTCAATTGATTTTGAAAATGTAGTAAATATGTCACCTAATGAAAGGAAAGAATATTTCGATTCTTTAATCAAAAAAATATTGAACCAAGCTTCAAGTGAAGATGCTGTTAAACTCAATTTGGATGGAAATATATATGAGTTAAACAGCGAGGACGTTTCTATTTTTATGCAATGTTACGAAGAATACAAGAAGGCTTTAGAAGAAATAAAACAACTCGAACTCCACACTCCCTCTTGTCGTATAGATTGGATAAAAATAAAAGATTACAGTTTAGAAGAAAAACTAAAATACTTTTTAAATCTAATGGAAACGATAGAAGATGCTCCTATCGTAAAGCCATACACTTTTAAAGAAAATGGAGCGGTATATATCATAAATGAAAAAGACCGTTCTACTTATAAGGTGTTGGAAAAAGAAATTAAAAAGTGTTTTTCTAAATTGTTTCGTCGTGAAGCACTAAAGGAGATAAGAATTCTTTTTGCCGATTATAAGGAATTAGTTAGGGGTTCGGCTAATCTATATAAATCTTTTGTTAAGGATAAGTTAGAAGCGATCGATAAAAAGAGAAAAATTTCCAAGAAAAAGGGTCGCATTTTGGGTGGCAGAGTAAAATTATCCTCTTTAAAAAGGGGAGCTGCTCTTGCTTGTAGTTTAGGTTTTGTCGGCAATTTAGCACTTGAAACTATAAGCGAAGGTGTTCAAATCAACAGACAAGCTTTACTAGAAGCAGCGACTACTTCAATCGAAATACAAAGCGAGAATATCGAAGAAGAAAGTACAGTTGCAGTCATGAGCGACATCGTCGAAGTCCAAGAAGTAGATACGGAAGCTTTAGTAGAGGCATGCTCTTTAAGTGAAGAAGTAATAGAAGAAGAAGTAAAAGAAGTTTTTGAAGATAAGGCGATAAGTTCTATATTAGTCCATTACAACAGTTTAGATAATACTTTCAGTTTAGAAGCTGCGTCTTTTGAAGCTAAACAAAGCGAGGAAGAGACGAGTGAACCAGTTAAAGTCGAAGTAAAAGAGACAAGTCGAGAAGAAAAAAGACAAGCTCTAATCGATTCTTATTTAGAAGAGTATTCGATTTATTTCAATATGGATGTAGATAAAGTGATAGAAATTGCGAGAAGTTTGACCGATAATTATCAAAACGATTTCTCTACTATTTTAGGAGAAGATATGGAAGGACTTCTAGATGAAGAAGCTGCTTGCATGGCTTTTGTATATCAATTGAGACGTGATAAATTGACGGTTTCTCTAGATGAAATTGGAACTTCTAAAAAAGATTTGTTGGTAAGCGACGAAGTCTATATGCAAGGAAGAAGTGAAGAAGAGACTTTAATTTTAAGAACTGGCGAAACAGAGAACCAGTTCATGGTAAGAATTTGCGATTTATTGGGGATAGATGAAGTGTACTCTTTAGCAATTTCACTATATGAGTCCGGAAGATTTCAAAGTCCTATGTGCAGAAATAAAAACAACTATGGAGGTCTAAGAAGTACTAAGGATTACATGGTCTTTCCTTCGCCTGAAGCGGGAATAATAGCTTTCTGTATAAATCTTAAAAAGTATGAAAAATACAATTTAAAAGATTTAAGTACGCTTAGCAGTATATATGTAAAGGGAAGCCGCAAAGCTGAACCTAGTGAAGTGTGGGTCTATAATGTCAAAAGCTTTCATTCACAAATAGAAGAAAATTATGAAGAATTTACCGGTTATCCAGCTAAAGATGCCGATAAGACGATAACTCTATATTAAACACGTTTTTACGTGTTTTTTGTTTTAATGTTACATTTTGTAACAATTTTATCTTTTTTATATCGATATAGTGTATTTTTTAGACCGATATGTTATACTATTTTAGAGAAAGGGAGTTTTAAATGCTAAAATACGTCAACATTAAAAATTATAAATCTCTAAGAAATTTTTCCGTAAGTTTTATGAAAAAAGGTAAAAAAATAAAGGATTTGGCTCTAATATA
>CANDHX010000137.1 GCA_947384645.1 uncultured Mycoplasmatota bacterium
TATATATTAAAATTGATGCTTGTGATTTCTCACCAACACCATTTATTATAGAACCCATTCAAATATATTCTGTAATGCTTTTAATTTGATAATTATTCGATTTTTCTATAAAACTGTATCTACTTTTTGCTTAGATAAATATACTATGATATAATCTATAGCAGTTGATATCGTTTTATCGAGTAGAAAAAGGTGTATTTATGATAGAAAAAAATATAGAAACTCACTTAAATTCAAAATTTAAAAAATATAGAAAAATTCTTTTTGACATATTAATTAGTATATTTGGCGAAGCTCATAAAGCTTATATTGAAGAGGCCTTAAATGCGACAGTAGTTTATCATATAGAAAAAACAGAAGCGATGAAACTATAACAGAAGAAATGTGGAGCAAATACGATTATTTAGTTTTTCATTCAAATGATGTGACACTTATTAATATTTCGATTATTTCAAATCCATTATATGTTTATACAATAGATGAACTATATGCAAAAGCACTTTGCTGGATTATTTCAGGTAAAATATTGGATTCGTCAAGTACTATTAAAAAAGAAAGTGCTATAAGAGATGAAATTTGTAAGGCTATATCTACTGAAATAGTAAGAAGATTGCGTTTACGAGGTATTTTTCTTTTTGATAGCGAATTCTTGATAGATGAATATAGATTTGCTCACGAAGAGAATAATAGACAAGGGATAGAAGCAAAAAAATACTATCGAGATAAAAATCTATTGAGATCATTAGTGCATATTTTACCATTATGTTTTAATAACTATGACTTATTTTTAAGAATTATAGGAGCTCACAACTTCGAATCATTCATAAAAGATATAAAGAAAACGACAACGAAGCCGTTTATGAATTTGTCAAAAAAATGCAAGAAGAATTTAGAAGAAATAATCCCAATGACGTTTTATTTATAGATATTCCGATTATAAACAAAGCTTTAACATCCGTAAAATCTAAAAAAGAAGAAACTCCTAAAGACGAAGTGCCAAAAAGAAATCGAAATAATAGTCGGCAATATAAACCATTCCCTCGAGACCCAAAAATAATTCAGGATACAAAAATAGAACCTAAAATTTTTGACGAATTAAAAATAACTGTCCCAAAAGACTATTTAGATTGTATAGATATAGATAAAAAGGCCGATATACTATATATAGATGATGATGGTAAAGATACTTTAGACCCACCTAATAAAAACTTTCGAGGATAATCGAAAGCTTTAATACTGTTTTAATTCTCCTATAATATTGCCTAGTATTTCTTCTTGTGCTTCATCGGTTACTATAAAATTATCTTCACGTTTTATAAGCGAAAAGCCCCCCTTTTTCTTACTAGCCTTATTCACTAAAAAAATAGAATTATCTTTTTTATAAGCGACGACGTTATCTCTCGTAATTCTGCCTAGCATAAAAGCAGGCACGTCGACAAATGAACGAGGAACTGCATCTTCTTCACTTTGCAAATAAGGAACCTTAACAAGACCGTGCTGATTATTTAAAAATTCGTTTTCCACGAGTAATTCTATAGTACGAGACTTATTTTTATTGACAGTAATAAGGCCATTCCTAACAAGTCTTCCGATTAACTCTTGAGCGGAAGAAGGACTTTTCAAATCGAGCCCACTTGCGATCTCCCTTACTGTTGGAGCATATCCATTGCTCGCAATATACTTCTTTATAAATTCCAAAACTTCAAATTGTCTACTAGTCATCGCCATAAGTTTTATCACCTAAAAGCATCATAAAGCATTTTTTAAGTTAAGTCAAATAGGATTGTAAAATTTCTCGTTTTTGTATATAATTGAAGTGGGTGTAAAGAAATGAAAAAAAGACTCTTAGTAATGTATGCAACATACGGAACAGGTCACAAATCTATAGCAAAATACATAGATGATTACTTCACAGATTCAAATGCCTATGAAGTTATGGAAATAGATATTCTCCAATATGCAACACCTTTTTTAGGTACATTTACAAATAAATTTTATAACAAGTGCATGTATGCATGTCCTTGGCTTTGGAATATAATTTACTATATGACCGATAATAGTGTAGCTGGAAAAGTGAGTGCCAAACTCCAGTCAAAAGTCGTAAGTAGCAAAAAGATTAAAAAAGTTATATTATATTTCAATACCGATGTCGTAATAGCGACACACTTCACGGCTGCAACGTATATAAGTAAACTTAAAAAACAAAAAGAATTGGATACTCATCTAATCAGCGTGGTAACGGATTATAAAGCTCACCGAATTTGGCTCGATTCGTATAAAAGTGAAGATGCCTTAATTGTAAACAGCATCGAAGAAAAACGCACTCTCACTAAAAGAGGAATAAATCCTCATATAATTCACACTTTCGGCATCCCTGTATCTTCTAAATATACACAAAGTCTTTACGATAAAAACGACCTATTAAAAAAATTCCATTTGACAGGAGAAAGACCAATAATTTTATTCTATGGCGGTGGTGGCAATGGTTCTACGACGACACTTCCGTATTTGCTTACGCTAATCGAAAGCAAAATTGATGCCGATGTATTCTTCGTCTGTGGAAGAAATCAAGAATTGAAAAAAAGAGCTGAAGGCATGGCAAAAAGACATGAAGCCACGAACATACACGTTTTAGGATATATTACTAACGGCCCAGAATACTTGACAATCTCGGATTTCGTCATTACAAAACCGGGTGGTTTAACTGTAACAGAATGCTTATGTTTCAAAAAGCCTATGGTTTTAATTAGAAACTCAGGTGGTCAAGAACACGACAATATCAGATTTCTTACTAAAAGGGGATATGCCATCAATGCAGTTTGGTACTTGAAATTTGCAAGGACTCTAAAAAGACTTTGCAACAATCCTATACATTTAGAAAAAATGAACGAAAATTTAGAAGAATTAAATAAAGAAGAAGCTATGAAAAATCTCTTTAAACTTGTAGAAGACATAACTAGCGAAGAATAGCTTCTCGCACTCTCTCATAAAATTATAAAAAGGGAGAGTTTTTATATGAACGATGAAATTTTAAAAAAAGTCGAAAAGAAGACGAAAGTAAAAAGAGAGACGATAATCGACCTTGCCAAAAAATTATCTCAAAATAATATGAAAGATGAAGCTACTTTAAACGAAGTCATCGATACTTTATCTAAAGCTACTGGAAAACCCGTATCGAATGAGATGAAAGAAAAAATAATCAACACCATTAAAGACGACAAAGTTCCAAATAATGTCGACAAAATGTTTTAAGCTTTTTTGTAGAAGAACACTAGTCTTCTACCTTTTTTTAACGAATTTTAGACACCCTTATCTTGCCTTTTATTTTGGGCTGTGTT
>CANDHX010000138.1 GCA_947384645.1 uncultured Mycoplasmatota bacterium
TTCCGGATTGTGACTGGAGTTCAGACGTGTGCTCTTCCGATCTTTTTCTTATTGAATTCTTGTCTTTCGTTTTTCTTATTTATTTCTTCGTTTGCCATAAATTATCCCTCCTAGAATTCTAATCCAGCTTCACGGGCTGCAATTGCTAGTGCTTCTACACGTCCGTGGTATTGGTAACCTGCACGGTCGAAGACGACTGTTTTGATACCAGCTTTAATTGCTTTAGCGGCGATATCACGTCCTACTTCACGAGCTCCTTCAGCATTACCACCATTTTTTAGTTTAAGTTCGAGCGATGACGAGCTAACCAATGTTACACCCTTTTCATCATCGATTATTTGAGCAAATATTTGGGCATTCGATCTAAATACGTTAAGTCTTGGAGTACTAGAAGACCCTTTAACTTTATTTCTAACTCTCTTGTGTCTTATGACTCTTCGAGTGTTGTTTTGTATCTTTTTTATCATATATATCTCTCCTTACCCTTACTTAGCAGCCTTTTTACCTTCTTTACGACGGATAGTTTCGCCTTTATAACGGATTCCTTTTCCTTTATATGGTTCAGGTTTTCTCCATTTGCGAATATTTGCCGCAAATTCAGTCACTTTCTGCTTGTCTATTCCTTTTATTGTAATTTCAGTATTACTTACTTGCTCAACACTTAAACCGGCAGGTACATCCATGATGACTGGATGTGAAAATCCTGCTGTTATGTTTACTTTGTTACCATTTACATTAAATCTGTAACCGACACCGTTGATTTCTAGGCCTTTTTCGAAACCTTCGCTTACACCTATCATCATGTTTTCGATAAGTGAATTTGTCGTACCATGCAAACTTTTTGAAGCATTGGTTTCGTTTGCTCTTGTACAAACTACTGTATTTTCTTCTACTTTAACAGTGATACGTTCATCGACTTTGAGGTTAAGTTCTCCTTTTGGCCCTTTAACAGCTACGTCGTTATTCGTTACTGTTACTGTGACACCAGCAGGAATATTAAGTTTTCTATTTCCTATTCTACTCATAATGTCCACCTACCAAATATAGGCAAGTACTTCGCCTCCTAGTCTCTTTTCTCTTGCTTCTTTATCAGTCATAATGCCTTTAGAAGTAGAAACGATGGCGATTCCAAGTCCGTTTAATACTCTTGGTAGTTCAGAAGCCTTAGCATAAACTCTTAAACCAGGCTTACTGATTCTTTTAAGACCAGTGATAACTTTTTCTTTTTTGTTGTTAGCATATTTTAAAGTTAAAGTTATTTTATCGCCTTTGATGTTCTTGTCTACTTTATAATCTTCGATATATCCTTCTGCTTTTAGAATTCTAGATATTTCTTCGGTCATTTTTGAACCAAGAACTTCGACAGTATCATATTTCATTATATTTGCATTACGAATTCTCGTAAGCATATCTGCTATTCTATCATTCATGTTAATCTTCTCCTTCCTACCAACTTGATTTCTTTACGCCTGGAATTTCGCCTTCATTAGCAAGCTCTCTAAAACAAATACGGCATAATTTGTATTTTCTCAATACACCATGTGGACGTCCACATCTTTTACAACGTGTATATTCACGTACCTTAAATTTAGGTTTGCGTTCATTTTTATTTACTAAACTCTTTTTTGCCATACGTTACCTACTTTCTAAATGGCATTCCAAAGCCACTTAACAATTTTAATGCTTCGTCGTTAGTTTCTGCAGTGGTTACGAATACTATATCCATACCACGAACTTTGACGACATCGTCATATACTACTTCTGGGAATACTAATTGGTCTTTTAACCCTAATGTATAATTTCCTTTTCCATCGAATGCTTTAGGGGAAATTCCTCTAAAATCACGGACTGCTGGAAGAACTATTTTAACTAGCTTTTCTAAGAATCTATACATGTTATCTCCACGAAGTGTAACTTTTGTTCCGATTACGTTGCCTTCTCTTATTTTAAAACCTGCGATAGAATTTTTAGCTTTGGTCGTAACCGGTTTTTGACCACTTATTAGGGCAAGTTCACGAGTAGCTGCTTCGATGTATTTTTCATCGTGTGCAGCATCACCACAACCGATGTTGATGACTATTTTTTCTAGTTTTGGAACTTGCATTTTAGAAGTGTAGTGAAATTCATCAGTCAATTCTTTGACGATTTTCTCGTCGTACATTTTTTTGAATTCTGTCATTATTTTTCACTCTCCTTCTTGGTTTCTTTAGACTTTGCAGTCTTAGCAGTTTTTTTAGCAGTATCATTTGATAATTTTACATTAGATACATGGATTGGAGCTTCTGTTTCTAGAATTCCACCTGTTTCATTGTATCTATTAGGTTTGATATGTTTTTTAACCATATGGACACCTTCGACGATAATGCGATTTTCTTTTCTTAATGTTTTAATTACTTTTCCAGTTTTGCCTTTATCAGAACCAGCAATAACTGTAACTGTATCTCCAACTTTAATTTTCATACATTATCCTCCTATAATACTTCCGGAGCCAATGAGACGATTTTTGAGTACTCTTTATCACGAAGTTCTCTTGCAACTGGTCCCAAGACACGGGTTCCAATTGGAGTTTTATCTTCTTTAATAAGTACGCAAGCATTGTCATCGAATTTGATGTAACTTCCATCAGCTCTTCTTACGCCTTCGACGCTTCTTACTATAACTGCTTTTACTACTTTACCGGCTTTGACGTTTCCGTTAGGTAGAGCTTTTTTAACAGTACCAACTACGACGTCTCCGATATTTGCATATTTAACTTTGCTACCGCCCAATACTCTGATTACTAATAGTTCTCTTGCTCCAGAGTTATCAGCGACTTTTAATCTACTTCCTACCTGAATCATAGTAATCCTCCTACTTATAAGATTACAGCTTTTTCAAGTATTTCAACTAGTTCATAATCGACTGTTTTGGCGAGTGGTCTAGTTTGTACTATCTTAACTGTATCTCCTATTTTAGCTTCATTTTTTTCGTCATGGGCATGGTATTTTTTAGAATATTTTACCATCTTGCCATATAATGGATGTTTTCTTTGAGTTTCAACTAAAACTGTAATAGTCTTATCCATTTTATCGCTTACTACTCTACCGATGAGAGTAACTTTTTTAGTTTCACTCATAATTAATTACCTCCATTTTCTAATTCACGTTTAACTGTTTTTAATCTAGCGATAGTCTTTCTCAACTCATGTATTTTATGAGTTTCTCTCAAAGTACCGGTAGATAATTGCATTCTTAAAGTG
>CANDHX010000139.1 GCA_947384645.1 uncultured Mycoplasmatota bacterium
TTTGGGGCTGTTCTTTTGCCAATAGCTTTTAAAATGGTCAGCGTTCCTCTTTTAATCTCTATTTTAGCTGTTTTATTTTTAACCGACTTTTTAGACGGAAAATTATCGAGGTTTTGGAAAGTTAGAACAGTAGGAGGAAGTTTATTAGACCCTTTGGGCGATAAAATGCTCGCCATTTCATGTATGATAGCTCTATTATTCGATCATTCGTTTTTATGGGCTTTATTATTTTTAGAAATGCTTATAATAGGATTGAACCTATATAGAACTTTAAGTGGAGAAGTGGTTAGAGTTTCTTTTATTGGGAAAACCAAGACGTGGCTTTTAAGTATTGCATTGATTATGGGAGCTATAAATGTGTTTAATCCGCATATTTTAAACGACTTAGTAGGTATATTTGGTATAAAGATAGAAGTTCTTACGATTACTAGTGAAATCGTCTTTTCAGGTGTTATGTGTGCAATAGGTAGCGAAGTGGTAACATTTGTCGCCTATTTAAAAGAGTCTTTGGAGTATAATAAAAATAGAAAAACTCAAAAAAAGAAGTTTAGGAGTCTTAAAGATATCATTAAAGTATTGTTCGATGAGGAAAGATATTTTGAAGATAAAGACAAACCATTAATCGAAATAATAAGCGTGAAGTAGGTGGATAGTATGTTCGTAGATGAAGTCATAGTAAAGTTATATGCTGGAGCTGGTGGGGATGGATGCACCAGTTTTAGACGAGAGAAATGTGAACCGATGGGTGGACCAGATGGAGGAAATGGTGGAAGGGGAGCTTCTATCATATTTGTGGGTAGTAAGAGTCTTAAAACGTTAGTCGACTTGAGATATCACAAAATCATCAAAGGAGAAAAAGGAATCAACGGGAAAGGGTCTAATAAGTATGGTGCCAATAGGGAAGACATAAGAATCAAAGTTCCATTAGGTACTTCGATAGTAGATGCAGATACCAACTTAGTGATAAAAGATATATTAGTAGATAATGAAGAAGTAGTTGTCGCAAAAGGTGGACGTGGCGGAAGAGGAAATAAGGCTTTTGCAACTCACGACAATCCAGCACCAGGTTTTAGTGAAAAAGGAGAACCAGGCGAAGAGAGAGTAGTCAAATGCGAATTAAAACTATTAGCAGATGTCGGTTTAATAGGTTTTCCTAGTGTTGGAAAAAGTACGATTTTAAGTATGATAAGTGGATGTCATCCTAAAATAGCGGCCTATCATTTTACAACGCTTAGTCCCAATATTGGAGTTGTGAAACTTAAAGACGAACGAACATTTACGATGGCAGATTTACCAGGTTTAATCGAGGGAGCAAGTGAAGGAATTGGACTTGGTCATAAGTTTTTAAAGCATGCCTCTCGTACGAAGATACTCGCCCACGTAATCGATATGGGTTCGAGTGAAGGAAGAGACCCAATTGAAGACTATAAAATAATAACCGATGAGGTAAGAAAATACGACGACAAACTTTATAAAAAAATGAGTATCGTAATAGCCAATAAAATGGATTTAGAAGGTGCCAAAGAAAATTTAGAAAGGTTTAAAAAGACATATAAAGATTTAGAAGTCTTTGAAATAAGTGCAGCTTATAATGAAGGACTCGAAAAACTTCTCAAACGTCTAGCCGATTTATTGGAGAAAATTTCAGATGAAAGTATTTATGAAGCGGACGAATTAGAAGATCACGTACTTTTCCAATTTAAGGAAGAACTTCCATTTAGTATAAGTCGAGATGGTGATTTATGGGTAGTAAGTGGAGAAAAGATAGAAAAGTTATTCAAGATGACTCGAATAGAAAACGAAGAAGCAGCTATTAGATTTGGACGCAAACTTCGTGGTATGGGAGTAGATGAGGAATTAGAACGACTTGGTGCAAAACGGGGCGATGAAGTTCAAATAATGGATTACATATTTATCTTTAAAGAGTGATGCAATTTCTCTTAAGAGTGCTTGTAAGTACTCTTTTTTTCTGTTATACTTAAATATAGTAAAGGTTAGGATCAAGATATGGGAAAAAGAAAACTTACAACTAGTATCAAGAAGTCTTTTAGAAAGCTAAAATATTTAGATAAGACACAAGCCTCATACTTTGTTGTGACTTCTTTTTTGGCTGCCTTTTTAATGTTTACAGGAGTTACATATTCTTATTTTACGATTACTAATAAAATAGGTAATGCAACTATTGCCATAGCAAAATTGAGTTATAGCCTAACGAGCAACAATCCAAATTATTCAAACAATTCCATTGTAGTACCTGCGGGAGAAACAGTACTATTAGACTTGGATTTAAGGAGTTTCAATTCACAGAAGACTAGGTATGGAGTAAATTATAAAGTAAATTCTGGGACTGCAGAAGTATATTATTCGGAGAATTTAAGAAAAAATACTAGTGGTATTATAGGGGCAAGTGGAAGCATTATAAACTTGCGCTTAGTTTTAGTTAATAGTGGAACAGTTGATGCAAATATATCTATAGAAGTAAGTGGAGGATACTTACAGAATACAGTTACTTCTAATATAGTAAATGGCTATTTTGAACAAGATCAAACTGTAAGATACGTGGTATACGACGAAGACTTCGACAGTTCTATAGTAAAAGCGAGTATTCCAGAAAAGACTAACCACTCATTTTATAAGGTAGAATGTTCTAATGGAGGAACTGGAACATTTGATGAAACTAATTGGAATTTTAATATAGGTACAGGAGTCCAAACTTCGTGTGATGTGTATTTTAAGAGAGCCAAAGAAAGCTTAGAAAAATACTATAGAGTAACTGGAACAAATGGAATAACTTTGACGAGCAAAAATAAACCGGATACAACAGGAGAGTACATATATCAATCTTCTAAATGTTCAAATAATGCTGTATACACGTTTAATGAATCGACTTTTGAATTCAATGTAACTTCGTCGACTCCAAACACATTATGTGTGGCAGATTTTATTACCAATAAAGAATTAGAAGAAGCTCCAAAAGCAATAATAACACTAGATTCAAATGGTGGAGATAGAACTTATTCAAAGGAAGTTAAGTTAGGTGGGACATATGGAGACTTGCCAGAAATTACGAGAGACGGATATGTATTAGTTGGTTGGTATACGGGTAGAGAAGCAGGAGAAATGATAAAGTCTAGTACACCTGTTACTGGTCCAGTTACTTTATATGCTCATTGGGAAGAAGCGAATTCAGCAGATATTATAGTAGCCAAACTAGGAGT
>CANDHX010000140.1 GCA_947384645.1 uncultured Mycoplasmatota bacterium
GAAAGCAAGACGATGACGATGTTAGTGTGTACTGGTATCGGAGTCATGATACTCTTGGTCATTTCGATTTTAATGACATTCGGCGGATAAATGTAAACATTAAATATTAAGTATTGATAAAATATCAAAAACAATTTATAATAAGTGTATAGATAATAAAATAAAGGAGGAATGATTATAAATGAAGGATGCAACAGGTGAACTTAGTGTAACAGTAATCGCAATAGTTGCAATTGCAGCAATCGCAGCAATTTTCACAACTTTCTTACTACCTACACTTAGTGCTCAAATCGCATTAAATCAGGCATGTTCTGCAGGTCCAGGAACTACTATCAACAACGATAACGGATCAAAAGTTGAATGTGGTAAATCTACTGCAGCAGTAGGTAAGAGAACATGGACTTGTACTTATACGCCTGCTAAGGGTGGTAAAACAAACACAAAAGAATGTAAAGATTAATCTATTAAAGGGCGTGAGTTAACTTGAAAGAGGCAATTGGTGCAACACAGATTTTCGCTATCTGTTTGACATTCATCTTATTATTGACTGGCTATTTGGCTATTTCGGTTAACCATGCCAAAGCCTTTAAAATCAAAAACTATGTCGTAGGATTAATCGAAGAAAAACAGGAACTTTCTTCAGATGTAATTGACGATATAGAGACCTATCTTACTGCACAGGGCTACGGAACTTATGGAGAATGTCCAAGTCCTTTGCGTATGGAAGATACGGATACTGAGTGGCAACTCGAAAGAAATGGCTGTTTAGGATACTCTCCAACTGGTTCTAATACATGTGGAGTATGTATTTATAGTATGCCCGTCGTTACGGCTAATGATGATTTTGAAAATGAAAGAAAATATTATCGTGTCGTTACTTTTTGGAAATTCGATTTACCAATCGTCAATGTCGTATTGAAGCCATTTAAGGTAAGTGGAGAAAGTAAATTTATTCTTAATGAAGGTTAAAATATAAGAATAGTATAAATTAAAGGACGTGAATAAAAATGAGGAACGCAGTTGGTGCAGCATGGATTTTTGGACTATGTCTAGTGTTCATAATTTTGTTCACGTCCTATTTAACTATTTCGATGAATTATGCTAAGGCTTTCAGAATTAAAAATTATATAGTAAGCGTCGTAGAAGAAAACGAAGGATATAGAGCAGGAATCGGAATAGAGGAGCGGGTCTCAGAGTATCTATATAACCAAGGTTACGATTCGTTTGGTACTTGTGACAGTTACATCGAAGTCGATGGATATGATCAAGAATGGGAACAGGTTGCAACGATCGATATGAATGATAACGTCCCAACCGATAATCATAGTGCTTGTATCTATAGACTTATTTCATATGGTACAGGTGACAAGGATATCAATGTTCCAAGAACACGTTATAGGGTAGTAACATTTTTCAAATTTAATTTACCAGTTGTACGCTATTTCACACAGTTTCAAGTAGCGGGTGAAAGTAGATATATATACGATTTTGCTTATGGTGGATACTAAAAAAGATAATAGAAAGGGTTATTAAAATGAATGTCATTATTGCTAATAAATACAAAGATGAATTATCTTCATTGGATATAGATGTCATTAAAAGGCTCGATGGAGAATTCGATATCGAAACTATTACTGATACTTTTGCCAACTTTTATTTCAATAGAATGATATTAGATATAACCGCTTTAAAGGATTCATTTAACATTGCAACTATTCAAAGACTTAGTGCTGCATTAGATGCAACTAAAATAATTCTTCTTTTAAGTGATGACCCTCGTTTTAATAATGCCTATCTATCGAAGTTAATAAGCCTCGGAATATATAATTTTACTCAGGATATCAACGGTGTCGCTTATTTAATGGAAAATCCTAATAGCTATAGGGATGTCGCACAATATCACAATTTAGCTATGAACGATGAGCGGAATATGAAGTCATCGGGAAACGCAAACCAACCAAATACTGCTTATATGGGCAATATGGGGGCTGGTTTTGCTGGTAGTGCGGCAAGCAATCCGAATGCTTTTGCTCCTAATATGCAAGAGGCAAATAATAACGGCATGATAGAACCAACAAATCCTGGATTTAGAGCTTATATGGGACCTAGTTACGATACTTCTAATGACCCATATCAAAATCCAAATCAAAGCGTTCCTAATCAAAATTATGGTGCAGGTACTATGATAGGCTCAAATACTAAGGTTATCGGTTTTAAGGATTTAACCGACGATGCTGGTGCTACAACGCTTGTTTATATGTTAAAAAAGAACTTGTCTAGTAGAAAAGTTTTAGCTGTAGAAATGAACAAAAACGATTTTTCATATTTTAACGACAGTGAGCTTTTGAGTTGTACTGGTAATCAAATTGATTCCGTTAGAAGAAGATTTGCTCAATTCGATATTGTATTAATCGATTTAAATAATAGCAATTTAGATAAAGATGGAACTTGTACAGATGTAATATATCTATTAGAACCGAGTACAATAAAATTAAATACGCTTATGAGAAGAGATAGACAAGCTTTAGAGAAAATTAAAGATAAAAAAATCGTCTTAAACAAGAGCTTACTCACTATGAGCGATTTGAAAGAATTCGAATATGAAGCAAAAGTCAATATGTTTTATAATATTCCTCCACTTGATGAACGTAAGAGTACCCAAATGGTTTTAGATAGTTTTTTAGAAAAATTAGGGATTTATTCGAATGGTGGTAGTGGAGGAGGACTATTTGGCATTTTTAAAAAATAGTCGAACTTTAAAAATATGACATCGATGAATACTTGGTGCCATATTTTTTTTGCTAAAAAGGATTCCGAAAAATTCTAATTTAGAAATTTTCGGAATTAATAAAAAGATTAGTACTTGTGAATTTATTATTTATCTCAATAATTAACCTTCTATTTTATAAGATTAGTTTATCTATAATAAATGCTATTCAATTAAATAAGATTAGAAATGTACATTTATGTCTAATAAATAATAATATTTGTTAACTATACTAATTTTTGTTATAATCATTTTAGGAACATTTAATAGTTGGGTGATGCCTCTTTTCTTTGTCGAGAGGAGGTGATAAGATGTCAAAAAAAGATTTTTTAATCTTCTCTTTGATTATCATTATCCTTTTACTTATAGTAATACTATTTGTAATCTTAAAATAAAAGAATCACCTAACTCAGCAATGATTTAGGTGATACCAATTCATTTGGCA
>CANDHX010000141.1 GCA_947384645.1 uncultured Mycoplasmatota bacterium
TAGGAATAGTTCCTAACCAAAATTTAGATTCATTTAAAAATTATGTCATGAAACCTAAAAATAATGGGAGAGTTTGACAAAAATATATGTAAATGATAAACTACATTTGTTTTTTACTTTTGAAAGAGAAGGTGTTTTTTATGCAAAATAAATTTAATAGATTAATAGAATTATTACAAAATAAAATGAATAGTAAAAAGAGCGAGAGAAATTCTATTATGAAGAGAAAAAATATAATTGCTTCTAATGTCTATGTGTTAGAAACCGATATAAAAACCGAAAATGAAAAATTGAAAGAGTTAGAGTCTTCTTTGAAAAAGTATAAACTTTATTATTTTAAAGTTATGGGTATAGTTTTATATATGATTTTGGCTTCTTTTGCTAGTTAGTGGCATTAGCTTTTGAGGGAATAATAATTTATACAGCCATTTCATGTTTAGGGAAGAGCTTATTTTTTGCTTTTTGGTCTATTGTAATAGGATTTTTTGGCAGTATATTACCTATAGTTGCATTAAAAAGTTTTTATAATGGTATAAAAGACGATGTAAAGTTATTTAGAGAACTCCGCATGGTTCGTAAAAGATACGGTAGTGATAAAGAAATTCAAGAGGATATTAGCAGGGTTAAAGAAAGAATAGAAAGTCTAAATAGCCAACTCGATAAGTTAAATGAAGAAGATAATAATTTAAATGAGCTTTTGAGTTCTATAAATCGTGAAATACTATTGTTACAAAAAAAATTATATGTCGTTAAAGAAACTTTTATCAGTTCTACGTTTAATGTCGAAGGAGATAGAATCGATGAAAAACTCAACTTGGAATACGAAGAGTCACATGTAGAAGAAAAAGTGCAAGCGATTCAAGATGAAGATGAAAAAGCTTCTTTAGGAAAAAGGTTTGTGGTAACAAAAAAGTTGAAGGTGAAGCATAAAAGCCAGTTAAGCTTATGCTTTTTTTATGGGAAAAGTTAAAAAAGTGATGAAAATAAAATCTAAAAAATTGCAATACTACGATTTATCACATTTTTAATCGCTCTAATAGCTTTCCAAAATAACTAAAAAGATGTATACTAGACGTATATATTTTTAAATTTGTAACGGAGGAACAAAAAGATGAAAGAAATAGAAAAATTTACTAGTGAAATGGTAGACGATTATGCAGATAAATTGTTGATAGGTCTTACACCGCAAGAAAACAAAATGGTTACAGATGAGTTTTTTATAATAGATAAAAATTTTAAAGTATTAGAAACTATCCCTCATATAAAAGATACTGAACCGATGTCGTGGTGTTTAGATAGAACAATAGACGATTTGCGAGATGACATCGTAGAAGAATCTATTCCAATAGACGATGTCCTTGCAAATTCTAAAAGAACGACCGATAGAGAAATCGAGATTGTAAAGGTGGTGGGTTAGATGTGCTATATGGATAAGAGCATTGAAGAATTACACGAGTTATTAAAAAGTGGAAAAGTTACAAGTCAAGAATTGGTGGATGAATCTTTAAAGAAATCTCACGAAGTTCAAGAAAAGTGCAATGCCTTTGTCACTATTTTAGACGATGCAAAGGGGTGTGAAGTAACTGATGAACTTCTAAGTGGAATTCCTTTTGGAGTTAAAGATAACTTTAGTACTAAAGGGATTTTGTCGACAGGTTCGTCTAATACCTTAAAAGATTATATTCCTTTTTTCACGGCTACTGCTGTCGAGAATCTTACCAATAAAGGGGCAGTATTTACCAATAAAACGGTTTTAGACGAGTTTGGAATGGGTGGAACAGGAACGACTGGACACACAGGCGAAGTTAGAAATCCTTGGAATACATCTTTAATGTGTGCCGGTTCGAGTGCTGGGTCAGCTTGTGCTGTAGCGAGCGGAGTTTATCCATATGCTTTAGGAAGCGATACTGGTGATTCGATTAGAAAACCAGCGGCATATTGTGGAGTTGTTGGGTATAAGCCAACATATGGAATGATTTCTCGCTATGGACTTTTTGCCTTCGCATCAAGCTTAGATACGGTCGGCGTTTTAACGAGAAGTGTTAAAGATGCCGCAATCGTCGTCGACGGCATGAAAGGGCAAGATGACCAAGATATGACAAGCTGGGATTCTAGCCATATCCATTTAAGAGATTCGCTAGACGGCAAAGTTAAAGCTAAGAAACTCTGTTATGTAGAAGAGCTCGTCGACATTAAAAACTATCCTAATGCGAGCGAAGAATTGAAAAAGCACTTAGAAAATTTCGAGGCGACTATAGATAAAGTAAAGTCTCTTGGAATAGAAGTCGAAAGGGTAAGCATCGATAAAAAACTATTGGATGCCGTAGCTAGCGTATATGTCGTCTTATCATGTGCCGAAGCTACTTCTAATCTTTCCAATATGACAGGTATAATCTTTGGACCAAAGGAAGAAGCCGATAACTATATCGACATGATTAAAAATTTCAGAACCAAGAACTTTTCTCCCTTGATTAAGAGAAGGTTTGTAATAGGTTCTTATGTATTACAAAAAGAAAATAAAGACCGGTATTTTTTCAATGCCCAAAGAGCTAGAAGGCTCATAGTAGATGAGTGGAACAAACTATTCCAAAAATACGATGCAGTAATTCTACCCGTCGGAAGTGGACCAGCTAAACCTTTAAAGGGTATAGAAGAGATATTAGACGAAAATACGGTGGCATTAGAAGAACACTTACAGATAGGTAACTTTGGAGGATTTCCTTCGATTACTATACCTAACGGTTTTGTCGACGGTTTACCAGTAGGAGTCAATATTACTGGAAAGTGCTATGACGATGCAAACGTTTTAAACATCGCCTATGCAATCGAGGGCATACTAGGGTTTAGAGGTCAAACGAGTAAAGGAGGGCAAAGATGAAGTATAGAGCTTTAATCGGACTTGAAATGCACTGCGAGATAAGTGAAACGAATACTAAAGTTTTCTCAAGTGCCAAAAACGGTTATACTTCTAAGTCTAACTGTCATATAAGACCTGTAGACATGGGTTTTCCCGGCACACTACCGGTAGTTAACAAAGAAGCAGTAAAAAAAGCCTTAATGGCAAGTATCATTTTAGGATGTAAGACACCAGAATACTTATATTTCGAACGCAAAAACTATTACTATCCGGATTTGCCAA
>CANDHX010000142.1 GCA_947384645.1 uncultured Mycoplasmatota bacterium
TAGTAAAAGAAATGATATATTTGTATTATGAAAAAAGATTCAGTTATCCCGAAATAAAAGAACAGCTAAACCTTCCCTTTGAAGAAAGTACGTTACAGCTGATGATTTTAAATCTCATGCTTGCAGTTTCCAAAAAAAGAGATGGCTTCAAAAAGGTAAAAGAATTCAGTTATGAAGAAATAAGAGAGTATTACTTGAAACATCATCAAGAAATGCCTTCCGTCCACAAATATTTTTACTATCGATATTTTAAAAGGATGAATAATAGAGGAATAAATAACACTTATATTTTCGCCCAAAATACGAGTATGGCTATAATACTAGACTTGATTAAAGATAGAAAAGAAAACTATATAAAGATTGATGAAATGACCAAACAAGATGCGGTTATGTTTGTCCAAAAAAATTACAAGAATTTATCGAGAAATACATTGGATGCCTTCTTATTCTATACGGGAATTAAAGGAAGTGACATAATGAATACTAAAGACAAAGCAAAAATAGCTGCAACCATATTCGATAGTCTTGAAAAAGCTGGAACTCTTCATCAACTAAAAAAGAGTTAAAAACCTTTACTTTTTCCCCAATCTCCCTTATAATAACGTCCTTATAAAGGGGTGATTCAAATGAGTATATTATCAAATTCTAAAGGTGTTTGCACACTAAAGAACTATGCTAGTGAAAATTATGGAGTAGGCTCTAAAGAAATCAACCGAATGTTATATAATAAATACTTAAGTGGAGATGCAACTGCTTTAGAAGAACTAGTTTTTAATAATATAAACTTCATAACTTTTGTCGTCTCCAAATATAGAGCTCGTCTAAGAAACATGGATTTTGATGACTTAGTAAACGAAGGCATCTACGGATTTATTAAATCTTTAGACACCTATGACCCTACAAAAGGAGAACTGACCACTTACTCCAAGACTTGGATTGAAAACTTTGCGAGAAAAGCTGTAAATGAAAACTTCGATTTGCTCCACGAAACCAGTGACCTTCGAGAAAAAGCTTATAAATATAGTCAAATTTTAAAAAGATGTAGAGAAAACCACGAACAAATTCCGAGTGACGAAGAGTTAATGGATATATTAAAAGTTTCATCATCCTCACTAACGGATATTAAAAAGTATGTAACCTTAGAAATAACCAGCTTAGACGCTTCTTTAGATGACGACGGAAAGACAACACTTTATGAAGTTATAGAAACGAGAGATGATACATTTACAAAAGTCGATAATCAAATGAGCGACAGCTCTTTACTGATATTCTTAAAGAATTTTCTTAAGCCTTCTTACTATTATGTATTATATAAAAGAGTTTTGATGCCACAAAAAGAAACGAGAGAAGTTCTTGCCCAAAAACTAGGAGTAACAATGACGAGGATTACTCAATTAGAAAATAAGGCTATAGAACAAATAAAGAATAACCTTATCAGTAGAGGAGAATTGACATACACCAAAGTAGATCTTTCTCCTAAACAAAAAGAACAGTATAACACTGAACCAATTGACCCAGATAGCATAATCAAATATATGTATTTAATAAATACACTAAGTATCGAAGAAAGAAAACTATATTTGGCATACATAAAAAGAAAATTTAACTATAGTATAGATGAATATGCTAAAATGTTAGGTTTCGATAAGAGAGCCGTAATAGAATTAGGAAAAAGTATCGAAAAACACTTTCAAAATATCAATACTAAAAGTTTTCGTGAATTTCAAGCTCATGTCATAGCCAAATATCAAACGTCCATATTCGATGTCGATTTAGAAAATATAGAAGAGCTTTGCTCTAACTTCTGTATACTAGAAGACTTTAAAGAGATGTCTTTTAGCGAAGCTGAAAGAGAAGTAAACTTAGTAGTTGCAGGTTATAAAAGAAATCTATATTTAGATAAAAAAACGCTTTATAAAACCTTTATCGAACACATAAAAGAGTTTACAGAAGTCGAAGTATCCTTTTTAAAATCTTTCGTTTTTGGTCTCGAGCCAAAACAATCATTTAGAGAAAAATATAGAGGAATATACTTAAATGTCGAAGACTTAATCCTCAAATTAGAATGTCTTTATTATAACATTTCGTTATACGTGAGGTTCAACTTTTCTTATAAAAGATATGAATACATAAAAGAACACTATAAAGATAAAGTGAATAAAGACGATATAAAACTATTGGATAATTATTATAGTGGATTATCACATAAAGAATTAGCTGCTCTTTTTGGAGTCGAAGAAGCTGAAATAGTAAAAATGCTAGAAGCTGCTAAAAATAAATTAAATGATCTTTACTTAAACGACGGAATAGATGAAAATGAGAAAGGTTCTATATATTTAGACGCCTTATACTCAAGAGAAATAAAACTATCCGACCAAGATAGAACGATTGCCACCCTTTTTTATGAGGGAGAAAGTCTTGAAGATATTGCAAATCGTTTCCACTTATCACTTAAAAAAGTACAGACTAAAATTAACTACATAGAAAGAAAAATAGACCTCTATCGCTTCGGTCTAGTCTCTAGTTCTAAGTATTCAAAAACAGAGAGATTAGAAGCAGTAGAAGCACTAAACTTGAGTAGTGAAGATAAAAGCTTAGCTCTTCGCATATGTGAAAACAATGACTTGATAAAAATCGCCCAAAAAACGGGCATCGACCTAGCTAGAATAAAAAAACTATCTCATAACATTTGCCGAATGACGAGAGCCATCAAAGATAGAAAAGAAAGCATCCTCTTTAGTGATGTCAAAGAAGATATCGAAAGTCATCCACAAGAACAAGTTTTAAAAGGAAAGACAAGAGAAGTTATGTCTTATATCTACGGTATAAAATGTGAATATAATGAAGAAGGCAATACTTTTTCAAACGAGCAAATAAGAGATAAAATGTTATTAAATAGCAATCAATTCTATCACTTGGTAAAAAGAGCAAAATCCGCATTGATCAGAAAGAAATTGAATATTAAAAACAAAAGCATGGTATATTTGCCAAGAAAATACGTACATCAAGCTCTAAAAGATGAACACATTCCTCTTTAGATCGGAAGAGCACACGTCTGAACTCCAGTCACAATCCGGAATCT
>CANDHX010000143.1 GCA_947384645.1 uncultured Mycoplasmatota bacterium
ATATAAAGATGCTAATATTACAGTAGAAAAAGATTATAACAATTACGATAGATTCGTTTATATTTTTAATAATTGTGAATAAAACAAAAGAAAATGCACCATTACATATGTGTAAAGGGTGTGTTTTTAAATGAAAAAACAGTTAATCATTTTGCTGATTTTGGCTTTTGCTATAATATATGTATCTAAAGATAACGAATATGTAGAAATTCCTTCTTCTTCTATTAGAATGAGAGTAATCGCTAATTCTGATAGCAAGGAAGACCAAGATAATAAAAAAATTATAAAAAGTATAGTAGAAGAAAAAATTTATGAGTTAGTCGAGAATGCAAAAAGCGAAAGAGAAGTAGACGAAATAATTAAAAATGAAAAAGACTCTATCGACGAAGCTATAAGCGATAAAATCGACGACTTGAATTTGGATATAAAATTTACTTCCAATTATGGATTAAATTATTTTCCAGAAAAAGAATTTAAAGGACTTCGCTATAAAGCCGGTAATTATAAGTCTTTAGTCGTGACGTTAGACGAGGGCAAGGGAGAGAATTGGTGGTGTGTCATGTATCCGCCATTATGTTTAGTCGATGAAAATAGAGACGACTACGAATATCATTCTTTAATAAAAGATACTTTAGACAAATATAATTAAATGGGTGAAATGAGCTCATGAATATAGTTGTCGTTTTTTTTATAGCTATTTCTCTTAGCTTGGATGCATTCAGCTTAGCTCTATCTTTAGGTATGAGAGGATTAAGTTCAAAGGATATTTTAATTCTTTCGTCGACCGTCGGGATAAGCCACTTTATCATGCCCTTTTTAGGAACAATTTTAGGACACGTTTTTGCCTATGGAGTTCATGCGGATGCCAATATGCTCGCCGGAGTTATCTTCATATATATCGCAATTCAAATGTTTAAAGAATATAGAAGTGAAGAAGTAATCGATTTTAAAATGGGATTTGTCGGTGCCGCCTTGTTTGCCATAGGAGTAAGTTTAGATAGTTTCGGAGTTGGCTTTGCTTTAAGACTAGAAGGGGCGGATATAATCAAAAGTTTTTCTTTATTCACTTTGGCGAGTTTTTCTTTTACTTACATAGGACTTAGGCTAGGAAAGGTCTTAAATTCCATATTAGGGGATTATTCAATTCTACTCGGAAGCTTTATCATGAGCATTCTAGCACTGTTAAATTTTTGTCATTTTTTGTTTTGATGATTGACTTTACGGCATTTATATCATATATTTGAATTAGTGATATTATGAAGAAGATAAAGATTGTAGGAAATAATAAACTCAGTGGAGAAATATCTGTCAGCGGGGCGAAAAATAGCATTGTCGCTTTGATACCTGCTGCAATACTAACCAAAGAGACGGTAAAAATATATAATACTCCTAACATAACCGATACTGAAAATCTGAGAGCTATCATCGAGCTTTTGGGAGGAAAAATTGAATTCGGAGAAGGATTACTCAAAATAGATAGTAAAAAAATTAAGCCGGTTGCAATACCCGAAGAGTTATCCATCAAACTTCGAGCATCTTACTATTTTATGGGGGCTTTATTGGGGCGTTTTCATCACGTCGAGATATATTCGCCCGGTGGATGTAAAATAGGAAGTCGACCTATCAATCTTCATCTTAAAGCTTTCAAAAAAATGGGAGTTACTGTTTTAAAAGAAAAGAACAAGTTTATACTCGATACAGACGATTTACACGGAGCGAATATTTATTTAGATATCGCAAGCGTCGGAGCAACTATAAATATCATGTTGGCAGCAGCACTTGCTAATGGAATGACCGTCATAGAAAACGCTGCAAAGGAACCGGAGATTACTAATATCGCCTCTTTACTTAATAATATGGGTGCGAGGATAAGTGGTGCCGGTACTGAAAAAATTACAATTATCGGTGTAAAAAAATTACACGGAGCTGTGATAGAGACGATACCTGATAGAATAGAAGCGGGAACTTTTATGATGATAGGAGCTCTTATAGGAAATGAATTTACTGTAAAAAATATGATTACTCAACACGTCGATACTTTGATTTCGAAGCTTAGAGACATGGGAGTTAAGTTTACGATGACGAGCGATTCTGTCACGTTTCACGAAACGAGAGAGTACAATCCAGTCGATATAAAGACTCTTACATATCCGGGATTTCCTACCGATTTAGGTCAACCCATGGCAGTATTATTAACTCAAGCAAGGGGGACTTCTAAGTTTATCGAGACGATTTATGAAAGCCGAAGCGGACATTTTCCAGAACTCATAAAAATGGGTGCGGATATCGAATTCGATAAGATGAAAGCAACTATTACGGGGCCTACTAGGTTAGTAGGATGCGAGGTCGAAGCGACTGATTTAAGAGCGGGAGCAGCTTTAATCATAGCTGGACTATTAGCTAGTGGAATTACGAAGATTTCCAATATCGAATACATTTTAAGGGGATATGAAGATATCGTCTTGAAACTAAGAGATGTCGGAGCAGATATCGACATCATCGAAGAGTAGTTAAAATTATTGCTTTTTTTATAAACTGTGATATAATACCTACAGATTTAAATTTCTATGGCATGAAATTTTGCCATGGCGGAAGGAGAATGAAAATGAAAAAGAATATTCATCCAGAATATAAGGAATGTACTGTTACTTGCGACTGTGGTGCAACTTTTAAAACGATGTCTACAAAAGAAGATATCCATGTAGAAGTGTGTAGCGAATGTCATCCTTTCTATACAGGAGCACAAGGAAAACACAAGAAAACCGGTAATGTAGAAAAATTCAATAAAAAATATAACATTAAAGACGCAGCGTAGTCTTTTTTTTATGAAAAAAAGCCCTTAATGGACAATTGGTTTTAAAGCTAGATTCTTTTCTTTAGATGATGGCGTATAATCGAGAGTCTGTAAAAGGGAGATTACTTGCTTTATATCGCTACCGCTGAGAAAGCTCTTCGGTTGCAAGTTGAACAAATAGCAAATCTTATAGATATCTTTTAAAGAAAGAGCTCCACTACACTTTTTAATTAAA
>CANDHX010000144.1 GCA_947384645.1 uncultured Mycoplasmatota bacterium
TTAAGCTGACGATTTCTTTACATCGTCGGTTTTTTATTGGCTTTCCTTATTTGATATGGGATATAATATATGATAAACTAAAGGTGGTGGTGGATTCTTTATGGAAGAACGTTTACAAAAAAGAATAGCAAAAAGTGGCTATGCTTCACGAAGAAAAGCTGAAGAACTTATACTTGCTGGAAAAGTTTTAGTCAATGGCAAAGTCGTAACTGAACTCGGGACAAAAGTATCGATAAAAGATAAAATAGAGGTCGAAGGCAATTTGCTTGAAAAAGAAGAATTAGTATATTATCTTTTGAATAAGCCTAGAGAAACAGTAAGTACTAGTAGTGATGAGTTAAGTAGGAAAACAGTTGTCGACTTAATAGAAACCGATAAAAGAATTTTTCCAGTAGGTAGGTTAGACTACGATACGACAGGTTTGCTTCTTTTAACAAACGATGGAGAACTCACAAATATATTAACACATCCCCGTTCTAATGTTCCTAAAACGTACTTAGCTAAATTGGATAAAGTTTTAGAAATGGAAGACTTCTTTAAAATAAAAGAAGGAGTCTTGATAGACGGTAAAAAGGTTCGGGTAAAACACTTGAAAATAAAGAAAAAAGACAAGAAAAAGAATACTTGTTTTGTAGAAATAACTATTACCGAAGGAAGAAATCACATTATTAAAAGATTGTTTGAAAATCTTCATTACGACGTCATAAAGTTGACAAGAACTCATTATGCCGGATTAGATTTAGGAACCCTTTTAAGTGGAGAATATAGAACACTTACCAGAAAAGAAGTGCAAGACTTATTAAAATATAGAAGGTGATTTTATGAAATTAACCATTGAAAGTTTGGACCATCAAGGCAGAGGTATATCGCATAATAATGGAAAAGTCGTTTTTGTAGAAGATGCTTTAACTAACGAAGAAGTCATTGTTGAAGTAATCAAAGAAACTTCTAAATATATAGAAGCTAAAGTCACTCAATGTATAAGTAAAAGCTCGCTAAGAGTTAAAAGTAAATGCCCTTTTTATCATGAGTGTGGCGGATGTCACTTAAGACATTTATCATATGAGGATACATTGAAATTCAAATGTGATAAAGTAGAAAATATTATAGAAAAGTTCGCTGGCTTAAAAGTGGGTATTTGTCCTATAAAGAATAAAAATAGAGATTTTTATCGCAATAAAATAGAAATACAAGTAAAGAATGGCGTATATGGATTTTTTAAAAAAGGTACCCATGAAGTAATCGAAGTCGATAGGTGTTTAAATGCATTAGAACCAATAAATAAAATGCTTTTAGCTATGAATCTTTTACATATCGTTAATGGAAAAGTTACTATAAGATGTAATTATAATGGCGAGATAATTTTAGATATCATAACTAGTGATAAAGTAGAAGTCGAAGTAGAAAAAATTAGAGATAAGGTAAAACTCGTCGGCATCGTTTTAAATGGTAAACTATTATTCGGAGCTGACCACTATATAGAAATAGTAGATAATTTACTTTTTAAGATGACTTATAATTCTTTTTTTCAAGTCAATCAATTCATAAATCAGGAATTATTCAAAATCGTTAAAAATCACGTCGATAGTGATAGTGTAGTTTTAGATATGTGTTGTGGGGTAGGCTCATTGAGTCTTGTTGCGGCAACTAAAGCTAAAAAAGTATATGGAATTGAAATAGTAGAAAATTCAATTAAAGATGCCCTTATTAATTCTCGAATGAATAAAATTGAGAATGTCGAATTTATGTTAGGAGATGCTTATAAATTAATTTCTAAAATAGATGATAAAATAAATACCGTTTTAATCGACCCTCCTAGAAACGGTTTAACAAAAGAGGCTATTAAATCCTTACTAAAAATACATCCTAATAAAATTATCTATATATCGTGTGACCCAATCACTTTAGGAAGGGATTTAAATGACTTAAAAAGCGATTATTGGATAGAAAAGTTTTATTGTTTAGATATGTTTTCTTATACTTATCATGTGGAATGTGTATGTGTGTTAAATAAACGATAAGCTCTTATGAATAAAGTAAAAATTAATTATTCAGTAGGAGTCAAAAAATGAGTAAATTATTTATATTTTTACTAATTTTTGAAAAATACTGTGAAGATTGTCTTTAGAAAATATGTTTCATCCTACTAACCTAACTGATATACGTCGTATAGGTGGATAAATAAAAGTATTTGTGTACTGTTGTTTAAAGGATGAAGATAAGGAAATTAGATTATTTAATATATTTGAGAATTTATTTTCCAAAGGTTGTATGTAATTTAATAAAAGAAGGTTTGAAATATGAAAAAACAATAGGATAACAGGGATTAGTTAATCATGGTAAACGTTGTACTTATTTTGTTTGTATGCTGCAACAATGTTAGACAAACGTTGAAAGAATGGATACTTTGGTCATAACGATAGATGGCTTAGGGGTTAATGGAAAATCAACACTTGCTTTTAAAATAGCACAAAGATTAGGATTTAAAAATTTTAATACAGGTTCTATATATAGGTGTATAGCTCTATACATATTGGAAAATGACATCGATATAAATGATATCAATTCAGTTAATAACAATATTAAAAATATCGATGTAGATTTTATAGGACAAAAAACGTTATTAAATGGAGTAGACGTAACTGATAAAATACAGACAGAAGAAATCTCTTTTTATTCAACGACATGGGCAACAATTCCAGATATAAAATCATTTGTTAGAAATTATCAAATCGAATACATTAAGAATAATAATACAGTCATGGAAGGGCGAGATATAGGTACTAGGATAGCCCCAAATGCCGATGTAAAATTCTATTTATATTCAGAATTCGATATAAGAGTTACAAGATTATGGAATAAAAATAAAAATATAAGCAAAGAAGAAATAAGGCAAAATTTAAAAATAATGGATGAGTTAGATATAAAAGGTGGAAATTTCGTTAAACCAGAAGATGCAATAGAAATCGATGTGTCAAATTATACGATAGATGAAGTTTATACTTTAATGATGAATGAAAT
>CANDHX010000145.1 GCA_947384645.1 uncultured Mycoplasmatota bacterium
CCATAACGTTTACAAATAAAGCTGGCAATGAAATGAGAGAAAGAGTAAAATCGATTGTTGGTGAAGTGAGAACTTTCATAGGAACTTTTCACTCTTTTGGATTAAAAGTAATAAGAGAAAATGCCAATTTCGTAGGATTGGGTAAAAATTTTACGATAATCGACGCCGATGACCAAATTTCGATAATCAAAAAAATTTTAAAAGAGAAAAATTTAGATGCAAAAAAGTTTAGTCCTTCTTATATTAGAAGTCAAATAAGTTTTATTAAAAATGAAATGATGAGTATAGAGGAAATCAAGAAAACCATGCGTACACCTATAGATAAAATCGTCATAGATGTGTATATAGAATACGAGAATACTCTAAATAGAAGTAATGCGGTCGATTTCGACGATTTACTTTTAAAACCAGTCAAACTCTTTTTAGAATCGCCTTCTATCTTAGAAAACTATCAAGACCATTATCCGTATATATTAGTAGATGAGTATCAAGATACTAATCCTGTACAGTATAAACTCACTAAGCTCTTGGGTGCTAAATACAGAAATATTTTCGTAGTTGGCGATATGAATCAATCCATTTACAGTTTTAGACAGGCAGATTATCGAAACATTCTGAACTTCGAAAGAGATTTTGAAGACGCAACAGTAATCAAGCTCGAGCAAAACTATAGAAGCACTCAAATCATATTAGATGCGGCAAATTGTGTCATAAAAAACAATGTTAATCGAAAAGATATGAAGCTCTGGAGCGACAAAAAAAACGGCGAACTCGTCAATTATATGAGGTCTTATGACGGAGTGCACGAGATAAAGCAAGTCGTAGACGAAATAGAAAAATTGATGCCAGATTATAAAAGCTATAACAGTTTTGCTATACTTTATAGAACTAATGCTCAATCTAGGGTAATAGAGGAGACTCTTTTAGCGAGCAATGTCCCCTATAGAATATATGGCGGGTTTAGCTATTTAAATAGAAAGGAAATTAAAGACTTAATCGCTTATTTGAAACTCGTGAATAATCCAGATGATGAAGTGAGCTTCAGAAGAGCAGTCGGTACTCCAAAACGAGGGATTGGAGAGGCTGCAATAAATAGAATCGAGAAGGAAAGTTTACTTAACAATAAACCGATTTTTGATTGTATGGAGACTAAAAAAGAAATAGAATTTAGAGAAATCATTTTGAACATGCAAAAATTTTTAGAAGACCATACTTTAACAGAACTTATCGACTTTTGTTTAGAGTCTTCTGGTATGAAAGCCATGTACGAAAACGATAAGACTTTGGAAAGCGATATAAGGCTCGATAACTTAATGGAGTTTAAGAGCTTGACTAAATCCTATGAAGATAGGACAGGAAATGTGAATTTGAACGATTTTTTAGGAGAAATTGGGCTCATGAGCGATGCCGATAGAGAAAAAAACAGCGATGATGCTGTGACTCTTATGACTTTGCACAGTGCCAAAGGATTAGAATTCGATGTAGTTTTTTTAGTCGGTATGGAAGAGGGACTATTCCCTCATACGAATTCTATGATAGAAGAAGGCGGGTTGGATGAAGAAAGAAGACTTTGTTACGTAGGAATTACTAGGGCAAGAGATATTCTTTATATAACGAACGCTAAAAGAAGGATGCTCTATGGTAAAGATACCTCTAACATACCAAGCCGATTTATTAATGAAATAGATGAGAAGTTACTCAAAAAGAACGCTTTATCGGATAGAGTTTTCGATTCTGGTTCTAGTCGGGACTATTATAATGAAGAGGGAGAAGAAACCGATTTTAAATTGGGAGACCTCGTCAACCACGAGACTTTTGGGCATGGAGTAATCGTCAAAATGGAAGGTGATTTAATAGATATAGCTTTTAAGACTGGCTTAAAAAAATTAAAAAAGAACCATAAAAGTATTACTAAGTTATAATTTATAATAAAAATTTTGGAGGCTAAAAAATGATTGAACGTTACGATGAATTAGTTGAAATTTTAAAAAAAGCAGGAGTTGAATACTACACATTAGATAATCCAACCTTAACTGACGCCGAATACGACGGACTTATGGATGAACTATTGAAAATAGAAAGGGAGAATCCTTCTATCGTTAGAAGCGATTCGCCTAGTCAAAAAATCGGTGGAGAAGTTATCGATAAATTCGAGAAAGTGCGCCATAAAGTACCTCTTATGAGCATAGCAGACGTGTTTAATGAAGAAGAGCTTTTGGAGTGGGATGAAAAAATTAAAAAGTCTATCGGAGAAGTCGAGTATGTCTGCGAATTGAAGATAGACGGCCTTGGAATAAATTTGACATATAACGACGGAAAACTTTTGACAGCTGTAACGAGAGGTGATGGGACAGTAGGCGAGAATGTTATACACAACATCAAAACTATCAAATCTATTCCCTTAGAAATTCCTTATAAAGGCGAAGTCGAGATTCGTGGAGAAGTATATATGCCTATAGCTTCTTTTGAACATTTGAATGAGGAAAGAGAAAGGGAAGGATTGCCTCTATTTCAAAATCCTCGAAATGCAGCAGCGGGAAGTTTAAGACAATTAGATAGTGGCATTGCAGCCAAAAGGAAACTCGATGCTTTCTTCTATCACGTACCTTCATGCGATAGAAAAACCCATTTTGAGGCTTTAGAGTTTTTGAAAGAAAACGGTTTAACAGTCAATCCAAATATCAGAAAAGTTAAAAATATACAGGAAGCTTTAGAATATATAGAAGAGTGGACGATGCTTAGACCAAATCTTCCTTATGATATAGACGGAGTAGTAATTAAAGTAAACGATATTCACTTACAAAGGGAGCTCGGTACAACACTTAAATATCCAAAATGGGTAGTAGCCTATAAATTTCCAGCAATCGAAGTATTTACAAAACTAAAAGATGTAATTTTTACAGTGGGACGAACT
>CANDHX010000146.1 GCA_947384645.1 uncultured Mycoplasmatota bacterium
TGTAGTAGGTCCAACTGGTGTTGGAAAAACCAAATTATCAGAAGAATTATCATTAAAATACGACGCTGCAGTTATCAATTGTGATGCCATGCAAGTTTATAAAGAGATGAATATAGGCACAGCAAAATATACAAAAGATGAAGATATGGGAAAAAAACACTATCTTTTTGATATAAAAGAAGTACCCGATATCTATACTGTATTCGATTACCAAAAAGATTTAAGACGTACGTTAGAATCTGAAAAAAACAAAAATGTCGTAATCGTTGGGGGAACAGGACTATATTTAAAAGCTGGTTTATACAATTATGAATTTAAAGAAAGACAATTCGATACATACGATGGGTATACAAATGAAGAATTATATGAAGTGGCAAAAAATAGAGGCATAAATGACGTTCATAAAAACAACAGAAGAAGACTCATATCTAGGTTGAATTCTAGTGGTAACAGTGGAAAGAAAGATGAACTACTTTATAAAGATGTAGTCTTTATAGGTCTTACTACTGATAGATGCACTCTATATGAGAAAATCGATAAAAGAGTAGAAGAGATGATGAAGGCTGGTCTTTTAGACGAAACTATATATCTTTATAAAAAATATGGCATGACTAAATCTATGAAAACAGGAATTGGTTATAAAGAATTAATAATGTATTTAAAAGGACTTGCAACACTTGAGGAAGCTAAAAGAATCTTAAAGAAGAGAACTAGAAATTATGCTAAAAGACAATTTACTTGGTTTAAACACCAAATGGATATAGAATGGTTTCAAGTCGATTATGAAAATTTTTCTAATACAATTAATGCTGTTATAACTTATATAGAAAAAACTTCTAAATCCAATCTTTAGAAATTTTTAATATTTTTGGAATTTTATTATTAGTTATAAAATGATTAGGTTAAAGAATTGAATATATATTAACTTTTTAAAAATATCATGTTATACTTTTATAAAGTAGGAATCTTTAAAAAGAGGGTAGATTTAAATGCAAGAAAATTTGAAAACTCCAAAAGTTAAACAAACCGCAGTATTGATGTTCTCTTTAGTAGCAATAGTTATGATGAGTATCATGGGTACGTATGCATACTTTATCATAAATGTTAATAATGAGAATAGACAAAATGCCCAAATAGATACAGGTACGATGAGGCTAACATTTGCCGACGGAAATCCTACGATAAACGAGCGAATCATGCTAGGAGAGACCAAGACAAAGACATTTACTCTAGAGAATACAGGAGACTTAGATGCCGTGGTGAGTATAGATTGGCTAGACCTAGTTAATACCTATATGGAAGGAAGTCTAACATATACATTAGAACAATCTGAGACAGAGGGTTCTGGGTATACTGAAATAATAGGCAAAACCAATGTACCAGTAACTAGTGCAGCATTCACGACAACACTAGCACCAGATATAACAGTCCCAGTAGGAAAGAAGTACTATTATAATTTAATAATAACGTTTAACGATTTAGCAGATGTAGACCAAGAAGCAGATAGAAAAGCGAACCTATCTACTAAGTTCACAGTAAGTCAACCTTCGACAAATAGAAACTATGACCTAATAATAGACCCAAACGGTGGAACCTTAGGAGACTCGAATACAGTACAGACTCTAACAAAGAAGAACGGAGAAACTGAAACTATTGGAACACCTACTAAAATAGGAGCAACTTTCAAAGGCTGGATAGTAGTAGGCTATGGAAGTATTTTAGAAGAAAATGCTTTGATAATGGGAAAAGCTAATACAAAACTAGTAGCTGAGTATACAGAGTTCAATGCAGTAAAAGCAGTAAACGATATATTAAACAATAAATTGCCAGAAGGAGTGATAAGAGAAAGTCCAGACTTTGCAGCAACAACAGTCGCTAATGAAGCTAAAGTATACTCAATGGAAGACGACTATGGAACTTCATATTTCTATAGGGGAGCAGTAACAAACAACTATGTAAAATTTGCTGACCTTTATTGGAGAATAATAAGAATCAATGGAGAAGGAAGCGTAAGAATTCAGTACGATGGAACAAGTGCCCATGCGAATGGAGAAAATGCAACAGACAGATTCGCATTTACAAACCAAGCATATAATGCAAACTATAACGATGCCAAATATGTAGGGTGGATGTATGGTCCAGCAGGAACAGAAGCAAGTATAAGTAAAGAAGAAGCACAGACAAATACAGCAAGTTCAGATATAAAGAAGGTAGTAGATTCTTGGTATAAAACGAACATAGTAGATGCAGGCTATAGCAGGTCAGTAGCAGATACAATATTCTGTAATGATAGAAGCACTTCTGATATTCCAAAACAATGGTGGGATATAGAAAGTTCTAAACCAGGTTATGGATTAAATAATACTGCATATGGTTCTTTTCAAAGATTTGTTACTATTAATGGAGTCTATAATCAAACAAATCCCCAACCGACTTTTAAATGTTCAAATAAAAATGATGCTTTTACAGTGAGTCAAGAAAATTTAGGAAATGGAGATCTTGATTATCCAGTAGGGCTAATTACTGCAGATGAAGTAGTAGCGGCAGGTAATATTCCTGGAAAAAATAATATTGAAAATTATCTTTATAATCCTAAAGCATGGAGTTGGACAATGTCGCCGTGTAATTTTAACAATAAAGCAAATGTATTTTTTAATTTTATGAATGGTTATGGAAGTGCATATGTAGATATTACAGATGGCTCAATTAACCCAGTTATAAACCTAACTCCAGAATACTTTAAAACCTTAATAGGTACAGGTACTATGGAGAATCCATTTAGAGCTGAAAATGTAGAACCATAACTATCGAATTTAGAGCATGCCATATATAAAAATAAAATATATAATCATATTAAGAGA
>CANDHX010000147.1 GCA_947384645.1 uncultured Mycoplasmatota bacterium
ATTCCGGATTGTGACTGGAGTTCAGACGTGTGCTCTTCCGATCTCGATTCTCTAAATATGATTGTAAATGGATTTTTTGCTAACGTTTTAGATAGTGGAGACGAGGTCATAATCTCGGATGCCGAGCATGCATCAAATATCTTACCTTGGTTTAGACTAGCTAAACAAAAAGGTATAATTATAAAGTATGTTCCGATGGATGACACTTTTCATATCACTTTAGAAGCTATTAAAAAAATGGTTACTCCTAAAACTAAAGTCATATCTCTAGCTGAAATAACGAACGTCGTTGGAGACGTAAGACCGATTAAAGAGATAACCGAATTTGCTCATAAGAACAACATATTCATGGTCGTCGACGGAGCTCAAAGTGTACCGCATAAAAAATGTGACGTACAAGAAACCGATGTCGATTTTCTAGTATTTTCTAGCCATAAGATGTGTGGTCCCACAGGAGTCGGAGTTTTATATGGAAAATTTGAACTATTAGATGAATTGGAACCCGTTAATTTAGGTGGCGGGATGAATGAATCCTTTGATAATGAGTTTTCTGTGTTCTTAAAAGAACTTCCGACTAGACTCGAAGCTGGCACTCCAAACATAGCAGGAGTAATAGGATTAGGAGCAGCAATCGATTATCTAGAAAGCATCGGCATGGATAACATTTTTGCTCATGAAATAACCCTAAAAAAATTCTTGGTTGAACGACTCTCTAAAATACCCCACATCGACATCATCAATGAAGAGTGTGATAGTGGAATAGTTGCTTTTAACGTCGACGGGGTATTTCCTCAAGACGTAGCAATCTACTTAGATAAATACAATATCTGTGTAAGAGCAGGTAACCATTGTGCTAAAATTCTAAAAAAATCGATCGGTGTTAAAAATACCGTAAGAGTGAGCATGTATTTTTATAATACTGTAGAAGAAATCGACTCTTTAGTAGAACTCTTAAAAGATAGAGATAAAATTATGAAAGAAATGATTTAATATGGACCAAAATTTGAGAAGAGAGATTATTTTAGATAACTATACAAATCCCGCAAATAGAAAAACTATTGAAGATGATGCTTATATAAAAGTAAATACGAACAATTCTTCTTGTATAGATAACATAGACCTTTTTGTAAAAATTAAAGAGGGCATAATCGAAGATATAAAATTCACAGGTGAAGCCTGTGCTATCTCGACAGCTAGTACTTCTATAATGACGAAAGAATTAAAAGGTAAAACACTAGAAGAAGCGAAAATGTTTATAAAAGACTTTTATAACATGATTGAAGAAGAGGATTACGATAGAGAAAATCTAAATGAAGCTCTTGCCTTCGATGAAATATATAAACAAGCTAATAGAAAAACCTGTGCAACCTTACCTTATAAAGGTTTCGAAAAAGCTTTAGAAATTTTTGAAAAAGAATGACTTTTGGGTTATTCTTTTTTCAACTGAACAATTTTTCTAAAAATTGTTCAGTATATTCAAAATATAAGTACGGTTAAAGATTAATATCATTCATAATTAAAATTCGTAATAATCGATGTTTTTAAAGTGTTGAATTTGTTACAAGGACGTATAAGTTTGTAACTTTTCTACTATAATTCAACAATCCTAATCTATCTATAAGTTACATAGTATAGCATTTGTCACGTTTTTGTGATAGAATTAAAAATAGCAAACGAAGGTGAAAAGATGAAAAGTGGTTTTGTTAGCATTATAGGTAGACCAAACACGGGAAAAAGCACTCTATTGAATTCTTTAGTGAACGCCAAACTAGCCATAACGAGTAATGTAGCAGGTACTACAAGAAATACGATTGAAGGAATATACAACGAACCAGATACGCAGATTATTTTTATAGATACTCCAGGTATTCATAAACCTAAAAATAAACTCGGTAAAATTTTAAATAAAGAATCTTATAGTTCTATAAGAGACATAGATGCGATACTCTTTTTAGTCGATGCATCGACTGGCTTCGGAAAAGGCGACGAATTCATTTTGAAGACCCTAAAGATGTGCGATGTACCGGTCATTTTAGTTCTCAATAAGATAGATAAAATAACAGATGAAAAACTTCTTACTAGAATAAACGAATACAAAGATTTATATCCTTTTGCCGACATCGTACCAGTAAGTGCCTTGAAAGACGACAACATTAAAGAACTTATAAACGTAGTAAAGACGTATCTTAAAGACAACATAAAGTATTATAATAATGACCAAATAACAAATTTAAATCCAAAATTTATGATAAGCGAACTCGTTAGAGAGAAAGTCTTGAGACTTACAAACCAAGAAGTACCACATTCGGTCACTTGCTTGACGACCCATTACGAAGTAAAAAGAGATTTAGTAGAAGTCTACGTAGACATCATCGTAGATAGAGAACCCCTCAAAAAAATCATCATAGGCAAGGGTGGTTCTATGCTTAAGACGATAGGTTCTGAAGCAAGAGTCGACATCGAAAGCATGTTTGATAAAAAAGTCTACTTGGAGCTATTCGTAAAAACTATACCTAAGTGGAGAGAACGAGAAAATCTCCTAAAGGATTTAGGTTTCAGTCAAGATGAATAAAACCTCATAAATTGCCCCAATATAATTATAGAAAGGGGTAATTATTATGACCAAGAAAGAAGCTTGGGAAAAATTTCAGAAAAGTGGTAAAGTTCAAGATTATTTAGAATACAAAAAGATTGCAAGAAAAGAGGCAAAATAGAGACATGATTAGGGAGTTTGAAGGTATCGTAGTAACAGAAACAGCTTATGGTGAATCGAGTAAAATCATAAATATTTTAACCAAAGACGCAGGCATCATCGGAGT
>CANDHX010000148.1 GCA_947384645.1 uncultured Mycoplasmatota bacterium
TCTTTCCCTACACGACGCTCTTCCGATCTATATACTAAAGATGTCCTCACTTGTGATATTCACACGAGATTTAAAACTAAAAAAGCTCTATTAGAGGCAGGGGCAAATAGCGTTTACGGTCTATTCGAAGTTATGAGTAAGCCGATAGGAAACAGTGGCTGTAATCCAGAGTACGGACTATTGGGCTCAAATAAATCTACCGAAGAAAGACTCAAACTTTTTCCTAAAACTGGCGACGTATTAGTTCAAAAAATTCAAGATGAGTTAAAGAAGAGGACGGGGAAAGTAATCGAAGTTATGGTTTATGGAGACGGAGCTTTTAAAGATCCAGTCGGTCACATTTGGGAGCTTGCAGACCCAGTCGTATCTCCTGCTTATACAAAAGGTTTAGAAGGAACTCCTAATGAAATAAAACTGAAATATATATCTGACAATAAGTTTGCCGAGTTAAAAGGAGACGAATTAAAGGCGGCGATTAAAGAGGAAATTAAGAAGAAAAATGCCGACTTAAAGGGTAACATGGCTTCCCAAGGGACGACACCTAGAAGGCTTACCGATTTAATAGGGTCTTTGTGCGATTTGACTAGTGGAAGTGGAGATAAGGGAACACCTGTCGTATTTATCCAAGGATATTTCGATAATCTAGCTGACGAATAAGTCAGTTTTTCTTTTGTTTAAATGGCTATTATGTTATAATGAGACCGTTTGGAAGTGATAAGAAGTGGCTAAAGAAAAGATAGATAAAGAAAAAAATTTTTGGGTCAATGTCAAAAAGACTTGGCAATATATAAAGAGTTGTAAAGGTTTGTTGTTAGGCTATGGCACAGTAAGTGTAGTCGAGGGAATAATCGGTGCCATAATTCCTATTTTAGCAGCTCAAATCATTTTAAAAATAACAGATGGACTTATGGACGAGCTTTTTCTAGCGGGACTAGTCGTATTTGGTACCGAAACTCTTCTCTATATCATCTACTATTTTAAAGGTTTTTTCTATCAAAGGATTTATCAGGAGACCTTAGTTAGACTGCAAATTGCTATAGCAAAAGAGACTTTGAGATTGGAGATACAAGAAATAGATAAGTCCTCATCGGGCCTTTTTATAGATAGGTTAAATAAGGATACAGAAGAAATCTCTTCAATGTTTATGGAGTTTGCCTATTGGAGCAGTTATTTTATTTCAAATGTTGGAGTGTTGTTCGCATTATTCGTCTTAAATAAATATTTCTTTGCATTCAGTCTATTTAAATCTTTATTGATATTTTTTATAGATAAAAAAAGGTTAAGCAAACAATATGAGATAAGAGAAAATGTCAAAAAAATTCAAGAGAAGAAGACCGGGTTAACGGGAGAATTAGTAAGAGGAATAAGGGATATAAAAGTTTTGAATGCAAGTCAAAACGCTTTGGAAAAAACTCGGACTAAGATACTTGAAAATTCTAAAGAAGAGGTCAAAATTTTAGATATTTCGAGGAAGTACAATTGGCTAGAGAATAATGCTAGGAGTATAAGCGATTTCTTATTTATAGTTTTGGGATGCTTTTTGTTTAGTAAAAATCTTCTTTCTATATCCGTATTTGTAATCGTCTATAACTATCAAGATAGAGTTTCCAATCTCTTAATCGGGGTTTCTAATTTGATGGAATATAAGAAAAAATTTACTCTGGCTTCATCTCGAATTTTTGAAGTAATAGGAGATGAGAAGTTTAAAAAAGAAACGTTTGGTAGTAAGCGTGTCGAGAAATTAGAAGGTAAAATCGAGTTTAAGAAAGTGACATTCGGATATAATGAAGATAAAAAAATAGTCGACGATATGAGCTTTACTATATTGCCTAATGAGACGGTTGCTTTTGTCGGGAAAAGCGGTGCCGGAAAGACGACTATTTTTAACTTAATTACGAGATTGTATCATCAGGATAAAGGAAAAATATTTTTAGACGGATTTAATATAGATGATTTAGAAGAGTCTTCGATTAGAGATAATATGTCTTTGATTACGCAGAACTCCTATATATTCAACATGTCTATTAAGGATAATCTTTTGCTTGCAAAGAGCGATGCTTCTATGAGTGAAATTAAAGAAGCTTGTAAGATGGCTTGTATCGACGAATTTATAATGTCTTTACCAAGTCAGTATGATACCGAAGTCGGAGAAGGCGGGGTGATTTTATCTGGTGGGCAAAGGCAGAGAATTGCTATTGCTAGAGCCTTGCTCATGAAAACGGAAATCATTTTATTCGACGAAGCGACTAGTGCTTTGGATAACGAAACTCAAAGTGAAATCCAAGAAGCCATAAAAAATATGAAGGGTGAATACACCATTCTAATAATCGCCCATAGATTGTCTACTATCGTCGATAGTAATAAAATATTCGTCATAGATGACGGGAAAATAGTTGCAAGCGGTACACATAAAGAGCTTTTGAAGACGAGCAGTTTTTATAAAAATCTGTATGAAAAAGATTTATCGGTAAATTTGAAATAGAAAAAGTTGTGTTTAGACTTTTTCTTTTTTGTGTTAAAATAGAGGCAAGGTGACGTAAGTATGCAAACAGAATGGAATTTGGAATTATTATATAAAAGCGACGAAGAGTGGGTTGGTGATACGGAAAAATTAGAAAAAAAGATAGATGAATTATCTTCTTTAGTAGACAGCTTTTTAGAAAGTGAAGAAAAATTTTTAAGCTATTTGGAATTAAAAATTTCTGCCGATACTTTAATCGAGACTATATATTGCTATCCTCGAAGACAAATCGACTTAAATTCGAGCGAT
>CANDHX010000149.1 GCA_947384645.1 uncultured Mycoplasmatota bacterium
CATTCGTGTGTGAAAATAAAGATATGAGGAAGAAGCTATACGAGGGAGATGTGATAATGGATAAAGTAAACGAGAAGTTAGATACTATGGGTACGAATATAGATGCCTATCTTTTCTATGACAAACAAAAATTATTAGAAGAAGCTTCAAGAGAGATAGGTTATAATGAAGGTTATGAAGAGGGCGTTGAGAAAGGCTAAAGTGTGAAAGAAGAGACAATCATCAAAAGTATGATGCAAAAAAATCTTACTCCATACGAAATTCATGATTTGACAAACATACCTCTAGAAACTATCGAAAAATACGTTTAAACCATTTTAAAACACAATAATTTCGGCCTATTGTGTTTTAATTTTTTTTAGCTTAAAAATGATGTATTCGATTCCTTTAATGAAAAGTATTCCACATAATGCTTCCAATGTATCTAAAAGGACATCCCTTATTTCTGCACTTCTACCAAAAGAAAATAGCTGATGAAATTCGTCACTTATTGCATACACATTAGTACATAAAAGAGAAAAGATTAAAGAATGCTTTATGTTATAAGTTTCGACAAAAAGATAAATAAATATTCCTAGAAGAAAATACATAGAAAAGTGAGCAAGCTTTCTTATATAGAAGCTCATATTCTCGATTAGCTGATTTTTCTTTTCTAAAGATATGTTTTCTTTTTTAATACTCGTATAGGTGTCGATTACTTTTACTGTGACGGTGTTACTTACCTTTGAACTGTTTTCTCCATTTTGACTCGAAAAGAAGAAAATGACGCTTGCGATAATTATAATCAAAACTCCGAGAACGATTCTCTTAGTTTTCATTTAAAACTTCTTTCATACGAGATGAGGCAGCATTAACAGTATCCATATTGGGTTCCATTACATATAATCTTCTATTAGAACCCATACTATATGTATAATTCATGCTGTTATATCCGTCGACCGCCATGCTCTCGACTTTCCATTTAGGCAATTTATCGAGCTGAAATCTTATCAAAGAAGTGATTTTATCGACTGGCATATTCGTTTGAAAAGTACCGTCTAAAGTTTCCAAAATTTCGTTATATTTTTTCATCAAAACTTCAGAAGACGTGAGTTTATCGATTATTGCACTTATTACTTGTTGTTGGTTTTCTCCTCTATGTCTATCGCCAGATGCATAAGCATAACGTTCTCTCGAGTAAGCTAAAGCTTGTTTACCGTTGAAGTGATTTAATCCCTTCACTACCTTAACAGACTTATCGGTATGGGCTGTAAAAGCTTTATCGGAGTTTATTTCTATTCCCCCTATTACGTCTACTACTCTAATCAAAGTATTGAAGTTAACTCTCAAGTAGTAATTGATATCGATACCATATAAGTCCTCTAAAGTCGTAACGCTTCTATCGATTCCATAAATACCAGCATGAGTGAGTTTATCTTTTAAACCAGTTGTACCATGTAACTGTACATAATAATCTCGAGGAGTATTGACTATCAAAACTTTTGAAGTATTTGGATTTATTACCATAATCTGATTGACGTCGCTTCTTCCTCTTACCGACTTAACTTTTCCGTATTGGTCTATTCCGCTAATGTACACGCCAAAAGGATTTTCGGAAACTTTGATGTCATCCTCGACTGGTTTAACGCTATTTTTTAGCTCGACATCGAATTCGTATAAGACCTTTGTTTTCTCTTCAAAATCTTCGATAGTATCATTAGCTAGATTTAATCTTCCGTTTTCCAGTACTAAAGCGACTATTTCGTCATTTAAAAATTTATCTAAAATACTACTGAAGTCTTCCTCTATCACTTCGTTATAATTTATATTTAAATTGCTTTTAATTTTATCGTTATAATTATCTTTTAAATACCCGATGTTTTTGCCATTTAAATCGTCTATCTTTGCATAGTTGCTGGTCTTCAAAACCAAAACCGAATAGGAAAGAAAGTCCTTCTTAACTTGCGTGCCTTGTAAAAATCTCTGTGTACTTTTTAAATATGGAGAAACTATAACTGAACCAAAAGACAATCCTAACATGATAGAAAGCATCAAAATTCTCATAATAACATTTTTCTTGCCTATTACTATATAGCCTAAGAACAAAAGTAGTACTCCTAATATGACTACCAACAAAGCAAAATATTTAAGCGGCAATACATTTAAAATGTATACTTTATATACGAATAAGCTTAAGAATAAGACACAAGTAACAAATAGTAAGATACTAATTAAATATAAGAAAGATATACTTCTCTCTTTAGAGTCCTTTTCTTCTTTTTTTGCATCTTCCGTTTTAGGGCTCGCATCTTTATTATTTGCAGCTTTTTTACCGATAGCCTCGGCTTCTAGTGCAGACAGTACCTTCGTAACAGACAAACCGCTTTCTTTATCGAGAATTGTGCTCGATTCTTTTTTTACTTCTCTCTTAGTATTTTTATTCTCCTTATTTCCTTTAGGTAACTCTGCATCCATGTAATCTTTCTTTGTAGACTGATTGATTAATCTTTTAGTTTTTTTATTAGCCATAAAGTCACTTCCATTCTAGATATTTGATTTTGTTATAACACAATTATTTTTAAAATACAATTATAATTTATAAATTTAGTATAAATATTATAATATTAGTTATTTCATCTTTTTAAAATTTTATTTTTAAAAAATATAAATATGTTTTTATTCAAAATTATTGTTAAAAAAACTATAAACAAACTTAATACAATATTTAAAAGATCGGAAGAGCACACGTCTGAACTCCAGTCACAATCCGGAATC
>CANDHX010000150.1 GCA_947384645.1 uncultured Mycoplasmatota bacterium
GGAATCGTCTTCGTACTCTAAATGTTTCACGTTAGCCTTTTTTATTATATCGTTAGTATAATACTCCAAAATTTCCTCTTTAACTAAAGGATACTTTGAAAAAGAAGCTCCTCTAAATTTGTCAAAGATGCGTTTTTCATATTCGATATTTAATCCACCAAAACCCATATATCTATTCATAACATCTACTATTTTAAAATAAGCATTTTGTTTTAAATGGATATCTGTTTTATAATAATCGTCTATTTCTAATATGTTCCTTATATCGATTTCCTTAAAATCTAATGCATCTTCGAATAGACTATAAAAATAATCATAATCTATCGTAAGATATTTTTCTTTGTCTAAAAAATAACTCTTATCTGGAATAATCATATAATAAAAATCGTTATTTTCTAAATGATTATTTTTAATTCGAGATATCTTCTTTATAAAATTTTGGACACTCAAATTATCTAAAGGATAATTTTTTTCAAAAATAAATTCGTTTTTTAAATAGACGTCATTATATTCTTTATTGCATAAAACTTTTCTGTTATAAAAACTGTTTAACGATAAAAGTTCATCTCTTAAAAAGAACTGGTCTAATAAATAATCGTCTAAATTCTCTCTAAAGTTCTCTTTAAGTGACTCTCTAGTTGCCAACTTTCTTCTTTCTAAAATGGATATTTCTCTATCATTAATGATTAGATTACAAAGTGCAAAACCGAATATAAATACGATAAAGACTATAGTGATAACTTTTTCTTTCATAATCAAAACCTAAAATAGATAAAAGGACTAAAAGAATTCGAAATAATGCTAGCTATAACGAGTATAAATATCGCAAAGATATATATGATTTCTCCTATTTCAATGATTTTATCTAATTTTCCTTTCTTTAATTTTTTTAAAGCGTTTTTTAAAAATGGACTTATTCCTAAAATGCATATAAAGATCAAAACGAAATTATTGGATAGATAAAATAGACTTTCTTTATTTATAAGGACAGTTCCTATACCAAGCATACCTTTTAAAAATACGCCTAACTCTTCTAAATCATTTATGCTGAAAATCACAAAGCTAAATAATATGACTATAAAAGTATAGAGATGTGCTAAAAAGCCCTTATTTAAATATTTTTTTAAAAAGTACTTCTCCAATATCAAAAATACGAAAAAATATAATCCCCATAAGACAAAATTCCAGGCTGCTCCGTGCCACAATCCGGTCAATAACCAAACAACAAATATGTTAAATATGATTTTAATAATGCTACAATATTTTCCTCCTAGAGGTATGTAGACATAATCTCTAAAAAAACTAGATAGTGTAATATGCCACCTTTTCCAAAAATCTGTTATTGAAGAAGCCCACAACGGATAATCGAAATTTTTTGGAAAATTAAATCCAAACATTTTACCGAGACCGATTGCCATATCGCTATAACCAGAAAAATCGTAATAAATTTGCAAAGTAAACCCACATGCGACCAAAACGTAAGACAGAAAAGACATATTAGACTCTAAAACATCCGTATACATGCGATATATAGCATCTGCTAACAATACTTTTTTAGCTAAACCTACTATAAATAGAGTAACGCCGTCGCTAAAACTTTTTAAATCGGTCTTTCTATCGTCTAATAAAGAAGCAACCTCTTTATATCTCACTATAGGACCAGCTATTAATTGGGGAAAAAGCGTTATATATGTGGCATACTTAAAAATATTACTAGTTGGTTTGACATCATTCTTGTAGACATCTATTAAATAACTCAAATTTTGAAAAGTAAAAAAGCTTATTCCCAAAGGAAAAACGATTTTAAGAAAAGGCATTTTGACTTTGATTATATCCGAAACGATATCTAAAAAAAAGTTTGTATATTTAAAGTATACTAATAACCCTATATTAAAACAAATCCCTATTATAAAAAAAGCCTTCCCTCTTTTTTCTATAAGTAATCCTAAAACATAGTTGACAAGACATGTACCTAACAAAAGAAGGACTAGCAAACCTTCACCTAAAAAATAAAATAATAGACTAAACGCTAACAAGACATAGTTTCTATACTTAAATGGTACTAAGTAATAAGTCAATAACAAAAGTGGCAAAAAAAAGAAAAGAAAACTTATACTAGAAAATACCATAAATTTCCTTCCCTTCTTATCATTTTAAATTTTCAAAATTCTCTTTTATCTTAGGAGCTAATTCATTAGACATCACTAAAAGTACTAAATCGCCTTTGCTAAGTACATAGACGTTTTCTGCTTCTACACAAATCCATTTGCGAGGGTCAGCCTTTTCTTTGATATCTTCAACTGCCTTTTGGGCATCCTTAGCATCTTCTAATCTTATCAACACGACCGAGTGAGGTGTAGAACCTGTCATCGATTCACTAGCCAATGCTTCTTTATATTCCACTTCTACAAAGGCATATTGTTTAAAGTTTTCATCGTTCAAAGGGATATCATCGACCATCATTGGAAGTTCTTGTTCAGATATGCCTTCATACAATTTGTCCATAATCTCATTTAACGAGCCTTCGATATTGGCATCTTTACAACCAACTAATAGAAATGAAGCTGCAAAAACGCAAGTTATCAATAAAAACTTTTTTATATTTTTCATAATATATCATCTCCTAATATAATGATACCATACTTTTCGATTTAAATAAATCCTTTAAGAAAAAAAACTCTTCTCTAATCTATAGAAATGAGTTCGTATTCTCTTGAACCGACGTTTTGTTT
>CANDHX010000151.1 GCA_947384645.1 uncultured Mycoplasmatota bacterium
TTACTCCGAAAATAGACGTATATTTAGCGAATGGAGCAAATGTCGTTTCAAAGGAAGTCGAAAGCGAGAATGAAGATATAGAAGAAAAAGAGAAAAGTCATACTTGGGTAATCGTCACAGTTTCTATTTTGGCTATTTTAGGCGGCAGTGTATTGTTTCTTTATAAAAAAATGATTAAGTAAATATGTTTCTTCATTCTGAGCGAATGAAGTTTTTTAGTAAAAACGTGTATATGGAGTTAAATAAGTTAGTTTTAAGCGTTTTAAAGTGTTATAATAGACATGAATTAGAAAGTTGGAAAAGCGATGTTTGATAGCATTATAAAAGTCAAAAAAAAATATCTTAAAATAAAAAGTGAAAAAGAAAAAATTAGCAGTAGAATATCCGATTTTAGATTGCTCTTTTTTATATTGTTTATTGTACACTTAGTTTTATTTATAAATTCTAAGAGCGTTTTACACGAAGCATTGGCAATTTTGTGGATTTTCTCTTTTATAATTTTAGTAATCGTTCATAGAATTGTGGACGATAAAATAGATGAAATAAAAACTTCTCTTGATTTGATAAAATCTTATGAGAATAGAAGAAGTGAAGAATGGAAAAAAGAAGATTATCAATGCTTAATAGAGGGCAATTCTTTTTTACAAGATTTAAACATAGTAGGGAAAAATTCTTTATCGCATTATATCGATTTTACCAAAAGTTTAGGTGGAAAAAAGGCACTTTATGATGAGTTGTCGCTTAAGCGAGTCAGTAAAACGAGGATATTAGAAAATCAAGGAGCTATAGAAAGCATTAAAAACGATTTTTCTTTTGTAATAGGTTTACAAGAAAAACTTTTAAAAGTAGAAGATATCGAAAAGAGCGATTTTAGCAGTTTGATTAAATGTTTTAATAGGAAATTGTCTTATAAAACGTGGCATTTAGTTTTTTCATTTGTTCTTTCTTTAATTACAGTCGTCTTGATAATTCTATCGTTTTTCGGCATAATAAATTTTGGAGTTCCACTATTTTTTATGCTCCTATTATATAGTATTTCTTACGTAGTGGAGAATAAATATAGGGACGTTTTTGAAGACATTTCTTCTTCTATGTTAGCTTTTGAAAAATTAAAGAGTACTTTTCTCTATTTGGAAGGTGTAGAGTTTAAGGATAAGAAGTGTGTGAAACTTTTAAATAATATAAAAGACGGCCACGACGTTCTTATTCGTCTTACTAAGATTGCTGAAATAAACATGTTTAGAACTAATTTCATCTTGAACTTTATCATGAACGGAATTTTTTCTTTGAATATAGTCATCGTATATCTATATTCTAAACTGTTAGAAGAAGAAACTGAAAAGTTTAAAAGAAGTATTAAGGCTTTAGAAGAGTTCGAAGTATTGATAAGTCTTGCAACTATTCCTCTTGTAAGAGATAGTGTATGTGTTCCCAGTATAACTGATGAAATGGAACTCGATGTCGAGGAGATTAGGCATCCATTGTTACTAGAGAGTTCATGTATACCAAACGATTTTAAATGTCTAAAAGATTTGAATATTATAACTGGTTCAAATATGAGTGGCAAGACTTCTTTTATGAGGACTATCGGGGTTAATTTGGTCTTGGCTTATACTGGCAGTTGCGTCTGTGCAAAAAATTTTAAGACACCTATCATGAAAATATTTACATCTATCAACGTCAAAGACGATATAGCGAATGGAATTTCGACTTTTTATGAAGAGTTGAGAAGAGTAAAAGAAGTCTTAGACTATAGCAGTAGTAGCGACGATAAGTTAGTCGTGTTCATCGATGAAATCTTTAAGGGAACTAACTATAATGACCGAATTTTAGGTGCAAAAGAAGTATTGAGAAAATTAAAAGATGTAAACTGTATGGTATTTTTAACCACTCACGATTTTGAACTATGTGAAGTTAAATCGAAGAAAATATGTAACTACCACTTTAGCGAGAGTTACAAAGACGATAAGATACACTTCGATTATAAAATTAAAGAGGGTCAATGTAAAACTACGAATGCTAAGTATCTCATGAAAAAAATGGGCATAATTAAAACTAGAAAGCAATGAAGCTTTCTTTTTTGAATTAATGATTATGTATTGGCAAGTTTATCTTATGTAAGGTTCGGTGAATATATTCCATATACCACCACTCGCTTGTTTTAGTGTATAATACGATTTGGAATATTTAGTTAGTTTAGGTACTATTCTCCTTTGCTTTTAGAAGTGGAAGGAGGTGAAGTTATGAGAAAATCAGAGAAAACTCTTTGTACTATCATAATACTCCTTATTATTGTGATTTTAGTCATTTTAATAAAAATAGTACCAACTGCTTAAAGTCGGTACTAGACTAATGTTTGGAATAGTACCTAACTCGTTAAAACTAGGTATTCCTTTTTTTATTTTATGCAAGTTTCCTTGACACATTCATGATAGCATTTTTGACCATTTTTGTCAAAATAATTTGTGCCTCTGTTTTAAAATAAAAGTAGTAAAAAACAGTAAGGTTAATTTATGCAACTGAAAGTTGATAGTAATGTAAAGCATTATAAAATAAAATTTTGGGGAAAGAGGGAGATGAAAGGTTTATGAAATTTGGAGAAAATTTAAAAAATCTTAGAAAGGCAAGGGATTTATCGCAAGAAAGTCTTGCTGAACTCGTGAACGTATCGAGACAGAGTGTATCAAAATGGG
>CANDHX010000152.1 GCA_947384645.1 uncultured Mycoplasmatota bacterium
ACCCACAGTTACACTCTTTCCCTACACGACGCTCTTCCGATCTGGTTTTTTTAGCCGAAGTAGATTCACTAAAAGTTATGAAAATAAGGTCTGTGTTATCTTTATGAGCGATGTTTATAATATCATTAGGAAGCATTTCTAAAGGAATAGAGCTTCCAAGTATATCATAAATGCTCATCACTTCATTGACGCCTTCGATTTGTTTAATTGCTTCTTCTAATTTTATTATGTCTTTGTTTTTTGCATTTTTAATCGTGGCTATAGAATAAGCTCCCATATCGAAATCGTCTGTTAAGATATCCTGTCCTTTTACTGTTTCTATTTCTTCAGGTAAGTAAACTAGAATATCATAGTTAACTTTAGTAAGAGAGAAGCCTATTATCGATAAGACAATCAATACCAAAGTTATATAGAGTATGGTCTTTGTATGATTACAAATGAAATCTGTAAATTTTTGCATATTTTTCCTCCGTTCGCTATAGTATTTTATTATTGTTTAGAAAAATAAGCACGCACAAAATATGTTAAAATGTATTTTATCCAACACTTTTCCAAAAACTTTTGGATAAATATACTACAAAGTGTTCGATATCTTTACTTTTGTCTAATAAAAGATATAATTGAGGTGGGTGATGAATTGTGCAAAAAAAAATCGATAAAAGAGTGATAAAAACTAAAAATCTTCTATACAATACTTTAATAGATTTGTTAAAGACGAAGTCTTTCGATGAAATAAAGGTATCCGATATATGTCAAGAAGCTTTAATCAATAGGTCGACTTTTTATTCTCATTATAGCGACAAGTATGAACTTTTAATCGATTTAGTAGATGAAATGAAAAAAGCTTTAGTAGAGTCTTTAGAAAAAAACGAAGAAATAATAAACACAAAAGAATACTTCGTCGAAATGATTAGGATTATTTTAGACCACGTCGAAGATAAGAAAGGTATTTTGTGTTCAATTATTTTAAATAATAGAAATAGCATAGTCGAGGACATTATTATCGATTCAGTAAATAAAGATATAAAAAATAGAATAGATGATGACATGTTATCTAAAGGAAAAATTCCAGCAGATGTCATTTCACAGTTTTATCTTTGGGCTGTTTCTGGAGTAGTCGTTGCATGGTTAAAAAACGATTTGAAATATCAGAAAGAAGATTTAATAGAGTACATTTCGAATATGATTAAGGACAATTTTTAAGGTAATAAGACATATTTTGATGTTTTTAAATTTTTTTTATGCTAAAATATTTTAATCTTTTAAAAGGAGTGGCTTTATGATAATACTTTCAAACGATTATCAAGACAGATTTTGTCTTATAAATAGCTATGGGGCTCATGCCAAAATTTATGCTGATTTTGAAAGAAAAAATGTTTATAAAATATATAGAACACCGTTTAGGTACAATGATTATAAATTTAAAGCTTATGAAAGCATCAAAAATCCCTTTTGTATAAAGCCTTTAGAACCCGTAGCACTCGAGAGTGTTGATAACTTTATAGGAGTTATGACGAATTATTCGAGTGGTATTTCTCTTCCATTTTTAAGAGGAGCTTCAATTGATGAATTGATGGGGGCAGCTTTAAAAATAGATGAAGTCGTACGGGAGATAAGTGAAGCAAAATTTTTAGTACCAGATTCTAATCCTCAAAACGTTTTGTTTTCACAAAACTTTGAATTAGTCGACATGGATGAATACATCTATTTAAAAAAAATTATTGCAGACATTTTATATAAAGCGAATATTCGAATAGTCAACCATACAATATTACGAGGTCTTTTCGGCTTATCTTATAGGCAGATGATTATAAGATATTTAAATGTGTTTTTAGGGAATACAGTAAATTCGGTTTAGGAGACAGCTATTTCGTCTATAGAGTATTGAACCTTTTAAAAGAGGTTTCAAAAGAAGATAGTCTTGATGAAGTCAAATTGCAGCTTTTGATGCCCGTTAGACGTATATAACCATTTAATCGGTCTTGTAAGTTTAGAAGTTTTAAATTATAATGATAATATAAGAAATAAAAAGAATAGAGGGACGTCATGTTATTAGAAAAAAAGAAAACATTAAGTAGCAATGAATTATATAAATTAAACGGCTATTTTAGAGCCAGTAATTATCTATCTGTTGGGCAATTGTATTTATTACAAAATCCTCTTTTGCGAAAGCCTTTGACTATCGATGATGTCAAAGTGAATGTCGTCGGACATTGGGGTACAGTACCGGGTCAAAACTTTATTATAACTCATTTAAATAGGGCTATTAAAAAGCACGATTTAAATATGATTTTGGTCGTCGGACCAGGACATGGTGGAAACGCTGCTGTAGCGAATTGTTATTTAGAGGGAACTTATTCAAAGTACTATTCCGAAGTGAGCGAAGATGAGAAAGGAATGGAGAAACTCTTTAAACAGTTCAGTTTTCCTAAAGGAATTTCATCACATGTTGCACCGGAGACACCAGGCTCTATAAACGAAGGTGGAGAGCTAGGTTATTCGCTTGCACACTCTTTTGGGGCAGCTTTAGATAATGAGGATTTAATCGTAAGCTGTATTGTCGGAGACGGCGAAGCAGAAACTGGACCACTTGCTACTAGTTGGCATTTAAATAA
>CANDHX010000153.1 GCA_947384645.1 uncultured Mycoplasmatota bacterium
AGTTCTATAGAAGACACGATGCTCCAGATATAGAAATCGGAAATGGCTCTGGAAATGCGGAGACGGTGTCGTGTGGAACAAATCCTGTCGGTGTTAAATCAAAGCCAGCTACAGCTGGAAAAATACTCGTAGGAACTGATGCAATCATAATAGACCCAGAGACTAAAGAAGAAAAGAAGTATTTCGAAGAAGGTTTACTTTGTGTTTCAGGTAAACATGTTTTTAAAGAATATTTTAAGGATGAAGAAAGAACTTTAGATGTTAAGTTTGAACGCAACGGAAAAGTATATTTTAAAACGGGAACTTTAGGTTTTGTTGATTCCGAAGGTTACTTCACTCCAACAGCTAAAGCAGACAGATTTTATATTATTGCAACTTTGGATAAGATTTACCCTGACCCAATACAAAATTTTATTGCAAAATTCGAACTGGTTGAAGCTTGTGCAGTCGTTGAGACCCCCGATGAAGATATGCTTTTTGTCAATACTTTATATGTAGTTTTAACGGATAAATATAAAAATGTCGATAGAGATAGCATCAAGGACTATATATTGGAATTGTGCAAAAAAAGCGATGATTCGGGTAAGAAATTAAGAGAGATAGAAATACCTGCTTATATTGAGATAGTCGACGAACTACCTCGAAGACAAGGAACGGATAAAATAGATTATCTCACTTTGGAAAAAATGGCTAGAAATTCTTTAGATAAAAGCAAAAGAATATCTCTACATTAATATACATGTTGTGTATTTTTTTCTTGCATGATATACTTGAGATACTATAAAGAGGTGTTGTTATGGGTAGTGGTATTTTTTTTCCTATTTGTGCCTTACCGTTTAGTTTTTTGACAATCATCTTATTCTTTCTTAGAGGACACATTAAAAATGAAGAGACAAGAATATACTCATTTTTGATTTTAGCAAATTTTATCGGTTTAATTTTAGAGTTATTTTGTACTTTTGCTTCTTTAATTTATGAAAACTATGCTTTCGTAAGTAATGTAATCTATAAAACTTATTTAGTTTATTTAATTACATGGATAGGTCTATTTTTGTCATATGTGCAATCTATCTCGACATCAAAATGTATGGAGCAAACCAAAAATTTTAAGGTTTTTTTAAGATGTCTTTTGATGATAGAAATATTATTTATATATGTTTTACCAATCGAACTAGTTATAGAAAACAATTTTTCGACGAGATATACAAAAGGCTTAAGTGTAGATTTTGCTTATTTAATCTCGGGAATAGATATTTTTTTGATAATTGTCATTATGATAAAAAATTATAAAAAACTTAAAGATAAAAAATATCTACCGATTATACTTTTTATTTTGATAGGTGCAGCTGCTATTGTCATACAAGGAAACCGTCCAGAATTGTTATTAATGACATATACTGAAACATTTATAACTGTGGTAATGTATTTTACTATGGAAAACCCTGATGTAAAAATGTTAGAGATGACTACTTTAGCTAAAATCCAAGCCGAAAAAGCTAATAATGCAAAATCCGATTTTTTATCGAGTATGTCACATGAGATTAGAACGCCTTTGAATGCAATAGTTGGGCTTTCTGAAGATATAACTCTTTATAGAGATAAAGTTCCAAAAGAAGTATACGAGGATAGTGTTGACATTTTAAATGCTTCGGAAACTTTATTAGAAATAGTTGGCAATATCTTAGACATAAATAAGATCGAGTCGAATAAAATGGAAATAGTTGAGAATCCATATAATTTCAAAGAAGAAGTTACTAAAGTTTGCAAAGTTGCTATTACTAAGATAGGTGATAAACCGATAGAATTTAATCTAGATATAGCAGATGATATTCCTTATGAATTGATAGGAGATAAGGTTCACATCAAAAGCATTATAAATAATATTTTGACTAATGCTTTTAAATATACTGAAAAAGGTCATGTTACTTTGAAAATAAAATGCATTAATGATTTCGATAAAAAATACACTACATTATTTATTTCTTGTGAAGATACAGGAATAGGTATTAAAAGTGAACTGATTTCTAAGCTTTTTTCTAAATTTGAAAGACTCGATATAGAGAAGAATACGACAGTTGAAGGAACAGGCTTAGGTTTGGCTATTACAAAATCGTTAGTAGAAATGATGAATGGAAAAATAAACGTTAAAAGTAATTTTGGTAAGGGTTCTATCTTTTTAATTCAACTTCCCCAGAAGATAAGCAAAATAGATAATCCAATATCTAATACTATGATGATAAATACCCTAGATTTATTGAATAAAAAATCTAAACTTATGCCTCGCAATATAAAAAATAAGAAAGTATTAATCGTCGATGACAATAGATTAAATATAAAGGTGGCAAGAAAAGCGTTAGACTCTTTTGAATTTAATATAGATGAATGTTATGATGGACAAGAATGTGTCGACAAAATTTTAAAGGGTAATATGTATGATTTAATTTTGATGGATATTATGATGCCTAATATGGGCGGAGAAGAAGCTATAAAAAAACTTAAGGAAATTGAAAATTTTAATACTCCGATTTTAGCATTAACTGCTGATGCTGTAGCTGGAGCAAGAGAAAAATATAT
>CANDHX010000154.1 GCA_947384645.1 uncultured Mycoplasmatota bacterium
CCGTAATCGTCGAAATGTTCTATATAATTCTTTATAAATTCCGGCATCTCATAAGTAGTGCCAAAAGAATATTCCTTATTAAAATGATCCTTTGTCTTACTAATTATTGCCGCATTTAAAGAGTCCAATCCAGTAGTCTTATAATCTAAGTAATTCATAGCATCCGTACTTATATAATTTTCAATATCATTAAAAATTGATTTATCAGAAAGTTTAAAAGGACCCTTTTCGAATTTTGCACCACAACTAGTACTATCGCTTATACATACTTCGTTGATGCCAGAATAATCAATAAAAGCATAATTAGGGCATGTGAAAGTTTTTTCTTTATCGGCTGTAATTCTTTGGTCATCTTTTTGATAATGGAGTTTAGAGTTTCCTGATAAAACCGAAAAATATGAAGTCCCAGTTCCCAATCCACTAAAATTATTCTGACCCTTATTATAATATATTCCCCAAAGAGCTCTATCACTGCCGATTTTTTTGAAATTTATCATGTATATCTCGACTTGTACGTTTTCACTTCCATCGACATATTGACATAAAAGAGCACCTTTCTTTGCATTCGCAAAATTAGAGCTTTCCATTCTAGAGTAAGCCTTTACTTCCACGATACCTAAAAATATTATAATAGTAAGGAATAATAATTTAAATAATCTATTTTTTTTCATTTCTTCCACCACTTTATACAAAAATTATAACATTACAACGCTTTAAAAACAATATTTTTAGTTTATTCTTTTATAGCTATTTAAAATAATTTATACTTTTTAAATATTAAAATAAAAAAAGTACACTCCAAGAAGTATACTTTATTTAACAGTTCGGCCTTTATTAATTAGTCATAAGAACCTTCAGCGTTGACGCATGCACCGTCCCAAGGAGCTGTAATACATTTATAGCATACATCGAAGTCCATTTTGGCAGTCGCATCGCCAAATTTACCTACGAAACCAAAAGCTAACATTATGATTGTAGGCACGAAGAAAATTATGATACCTCCAACAATTCTCCAAATTAGTCCTGTTGCAGTCTTTTTGATTTCTTCTGGTTTACTAGAAACAGCCGCTTTTCCTAAATCGATTAATCCTAGTCCTATAATAAATAGTGGGATTATAATTTTAAATATAGTTAAGGCCCAACCTACTATTCCCAATAGTTGATGAGTATCAGCACAAAAAGTTGCAGCACCTTTACCTAATAACATTAAGCTACTCATAAAAATCTCTCTCTTTCTTATATGTCAATTTTATCTTAAATAACGAAGATTGTCAAATGTTAACAGTAAAATTGTGTAAAACTATTTTTTTGCTATTTTCTTTTTAGAATTCGCACTTGAACTTTTTCTTCTTTTTTGAAGTTTTTTCTTCCTTTGCTCTTCTTCCAATTTCATTTTTTCATCCAATTCGTCTTTTTCTTTTTCATAAGCATTTCTACTATTTCTTACCATTCTCATAATGATGAATTTATATCCAGCTATAAATAACAAAAATAAAACGGTTATAAAAAGTGAAGGCCAAAACCAACTAAATCCACTTATATCTTTTTGACTAGGAGCAGCGTTACTCGCAACTATTGCATAATCCAGCCCGTCTTTTATTCCAAATTGTATTATTCCATCGTTCTTTTTTAACATCTTCTCTTGAATACTATTGTTTTCGACGTAGTACAAATAATAAATTGAGTCTTCCCCATCGATTTTTAGTTTATATGTACTTCCTTCAGGAATATTAGTTTTATCAGTACTTATTCCCGTATATTTTACCCCATTTAAAAACTTTACAAGCTTGGCTGTCGTAATATAACCGTTTACATTGGGACTAATTGAATTATCGTTCTTTATAAAATCTCCATTGATTTGTAAAGATGCTGCCAATTCTCCATTTTTATCTTTCCACTCATAAATTATAGTTTTTTTATTATCTTTTAAAGTTTTTACTGCTTCTTCATCTAGTTTAATCGCATTTCCATTGACATTGACGACCAAATTACCTTCGGTTTCTTTTTTTAAAAACGATTTTATTGTAGCTTCATCGTTTTCTATATTTGAACTATCGCTTTCTCTTATTATAGTAAAGTCGTATTCACGCAAATTTCCATTTTCATCACGAACGATTATCGCTAAAGAATTGTTTCCCATTAGTAATTCTTCATCGCCTATGATATCTACGATTGCTTTAGGATTTTCTGCTTCATAAGTGAGCCCTAGTGTCTTCTTAGAAAAGGGAACATGAAAAGTATATTCGGTTACTTCTCTTTTATAGCTAAAATCTACCCCCTCAAAAGATACATTTTTTAAATAGTTATTTAAAGAGGCTGTTTCATAAAATATTCTTTCTGTATCGACTACTTCGACTTGCTCTTTATATGTTAAAAAGAATACAACTAATATCAATACCGCCAAAGTCTTAATTTTCATCATAGAAACCACCTATTCTTTTTTATCATAAGATAATTCTATCATAAAACTTTCAAAAAAAATAGTCCCACTAAAAAAAAAGGGTTCTATAATAAATGGTGTTGGCGAGAAATCACAAGCATCAATTTTAATATATA
>CANDHX010000155.1 GCA_947384645.1 uncultured Mycoplasmatota bacterium
ATTAATGGTATGTATATTTTTTTATATGATACTTTTTTTGTAAAGATATCTTCTAATAGTAAATCGATTGATATTATAGCTAAAGGCATCATGGGTATAAGTATCTTTCCGTCGATATACATAGTGGCATTTAAAATATAGTTTATGACGGGAAAAAGAACTATCAAAGATAAGAAAACTCCTAAAAATAAGTTTTCTCTTTTTTTATAAATTAAGTTAATTATAGCAAATATCAAAATAGCTGTAAGACCGATTCCATAAGATTCATATAGGACGTATTTTATATTAGCACCGGGAATTAATAAATCTTTAAGGGTAATCGTATTATAGGTAGATCCTCTACTACTCAATATGACGTGAAAAGTAGGGAATATTATGATGCTTGCACAGATTATACCTAAAATTATTGGCATTGCAAAGTTAAAACCATCTTTAATAAAACCTTTTAAAGTCACCTTTTTGTTCATTTTTATGTATTTGTATATTCCATATATGGTAAGAGATATAAGACCACTTATACTATAGTAATAACTCGTCATTATCATCAAAAATACGCTTATGGTAAGTAGCCAACTTTTTCCTTTAGTAAGTTTTTTATCTACTCCGAATAATCCCAGTATCAAAAATGGCATGTAATTTACGAACATAAGGTGTCTATGCGAATGGAGAGTAATCGAAGACGAAAACAGCAGTATAAAACTCAATATAAAGCTCTCTAAATGGTTTTTGTCGTTATTTAATCGCCACCAAAAATAGAATAGAATGGAAGATGCAATCGCTATGACTATAGAAGAAGCCACTATATAGGTGGTCATATCTAAAAATGGCAATAGGTAGGAAAAAAGAATAATGGGATTTAGAAGTCCGTAGTAGGCAAAGTTATAAATATTTTGTCCATTTCCAATATTAAAGGCAAAGTCTGGCAGCAAATCGTGGGTGTCATAAAAAAGAGTTCTAAAATAGTCGGGCAGAATAGAGTGTTGGCTCTCCCAATCGAGGGTGGAACCGAATATGTATTTGAATCTCGTTACGATTAAGAAAAAAAGCAAGAACGATATAGTGAGAAGAAGACAAGAAAGGATGTCTTTTTTATCAATTTTCTTCATCGTTCATCGCCTGCCATTCATCGTATGTTTTGTAGTCTTCATATGGGAACATTTGACCAAACATATCGAAAATAAAATCTTGTGATTCGTATATTTTAAGTATTTCTTCTTTTCTTTTTAGTAACTCTTCTTCCATACGAGGAGGAAATTCGTCTTCGCTCATTTCAGCTGCTCTGTTTTTAGAAAAGTATTTCCCATAGTAGATGAGCTTGTCGTGAGGTACTACGTCTGTGACTATGTTCGAGGTCATTTTATGGTGTTCATGTCCGTATTGTCCTTCTGGATTATAGGTAACTACTTCGCTCCAATTTTGAAGTTCGTATATGTTTTTGATGTCTTTAGTGATGTCTTCGTATTCATCTTTCCATTGAGACCTCTTACTGCCGACTTTATCTGGATAATCTAACATTATGTATTTGTCTTCCGTTTCTCTCATGACTTTTTCGAATTCATCGACTCTTCTTTGAACTCCGCCACAGGTAATACAAACTACTACATATTCGTCTTTTAGAAGCTTTTCGGCACCCCAGAGCATTTCGTCGTCGGGATGAGCGACTATCATCAATTTCTCCTTGCCGTTTAATTCCAATTTAGTATAGTCTGTTCTAACTGATTCTTTTGGTACATCATTTTTTCTAAATATGATAAAAGCTATTAAGGCAAGACATATTAAGAAAACTGTCGTCATAAATATTTTTTGTTTCATTTTCATAAATTGTCAATCCTCCATTGTGACAAAATCTTCTAGATATCGATTTTATACTACTCCAAAAGATATGTTTTGTCAACGTATTGGAAAGCTTACTATTGCGATAGAAGGATAGCTATGCTAAAATCATATTATAAGAAGGGTGTGCTCGAATCTATGAATGCATATTATAATAAGGATATAAAACAATTATATAAAGAACTCTCTACGAGGGAAGAAGGGCTATCTTCTGAAGAGGCAAAATTGCGTGTCTCTAAATATGGGCTAAACGAACTTCCTAAGAAGAAAAAGAAGAGCATAATAGGTATATTTTTAAGCGAGTTTAAGGACCCAATAGTTATACTTTTATTGGTTGCTATAGCTTTTTCATTTATGGCAGGTGAACACGTCGACGGGGTAGCTATTCTTTTTATAGTCTTAGTCGACGTGATAATGGGCACTTATCAAGAAAATAAAGCTAACAAAACGGCAGAGGCTCTATCGAATTTAGTAAAGGAAAAGGCTTTAGTTATAAGAGATGGCGAACTAGTAGAAATCGATTCTTCTCATTTGACGATTGGAGATGTCGTCGAACTCGAAAGTGGAGATAAGATTTTAGCAGATATGAGGTTAGTCGAAGCTTATAATGTCTTAGTCGATGAATCTGTTTTGACTGGCGAAAGTTTACAAGTAGCAAAAATATCTGAAGCTATTAAGAAGAAAAATATTCCGTTAGGTGACCAAGCAAAT